>NZ_JBNFMU010000167.1:0-16926 GCF_049942315.1 Pseudomonas wayambapalatensis | reverse complement strand
TGTGGGAGCGGGCTTGCCCGCGAAAAGGACGCCGCAAAAGGCGAGTGTTACTCGGAACGCTTGATCAACCGTTCCATCCGCGCTTCAAGGCGACGCTTGACCTCGGTCTCGATGTGCGGAACGAAGTCGTTGATCACGTCCTGCATGATCGATTGCGCCGCAGCGCGCAGTTCGGTGTCCAGGTGCAGCAGGGTGTCCTGGCGGCGAGTCTGGGCATCCTCTATCGGTGCGCTGGCCGCGGACGGTTCGACGGCGCTTGGCGCGTTGCCGACCGGCTCATCGAGCAGCAGGGGAATCTGTTCGACCGTTTCGGTCAGCAGCGGCGGTTGCAGGTCGGCGTCGCCAAGCAGTTGGCGGATCGACTCGAGATCGTCGAGCAGGTGGGCGGATTGGGTCAGTGAAGAGGGTTTGTCCATCGTCGTCAAAGTCGCTGTAAGCGGTGGTCTTGCAGAGCATAGCCCTGTTCGCGGTAGAAACGGAACCGCTCGCGGGCCAACTGGCGTATGGACGCCTCCTCGACAACGATCTCGGCGACCCGCTCGAACTGGCCGACGAACCCCGGCACATCGCCGCCCAGGTTGATCAGCAGGTCGCGGTGCTCGCCAGCCGTGCCACCAAGGCCCAGCGCGACACTGGCATCGGCATGTTGCTCGGCCAGATCGTGTGGCACGAAGGCCTCGCCCTTGAAGCACCACAGGCGTTCGTCCAGTGCGTTTCGCTGTTCGTCGTCCTGGCAGTGCAGGTAGACCCGGTGGCCGAGGCGCCAGGCCTTTTCGCACAGCTTGCAGGCGAAATCCAGGCGTGCGGCGAGGGAGTCGGTGGGGAGGATGTAGAAGTCGACTTTGCTCATGGTCAGGTACGTTGAGCTGGAAGGTGGGTGTCCGTGACGGCCCTATCGCGGGGCGAGCCCGCTCCCACAGGTTCGCTGCAGTGCTGAATCTGTGGGAGCGCGCTTGCCCGCGATAGGGTCGCCATGGTCTTACGTCATCAGATACCCGCGCGGTCCAGCAGGTACTGGGTCAGCAGCGGAACCGGGCGGCCGGTGGCGCCCTTGTCCTTGCCACCGCTGACCCATGCGGTACCGGCGATGTCCAGGTGGGCCCAGCTGTAGTTCTTGGTGAAGCGCGACAGGAAGCAGCCCGCGGTGATGGTGCCGGCCTTTGGGCCGCCGATGTTGGCGATGTCGGCGAACGGGCTGTCCAGTTGTTCCTGGTACTCGTCGAACAGCGGCAGTTGCCAGGCGCGGTCGTCGGCGCGCTTGCCGGCGTCGAGCAACTGGCCGACCAGGTCGTCGTTGTTGCCCATCAGGCCCGAGGTGTGGCTGCCAAGGGCAACGATGCAAGCGCCGGTGAGGGTGGCGATGTCGATCACCGCCTGCGGTTTGAAGCGCTCGGCGTAGGTCAGCGTGTCGCACAGCACCAGACGGCCTTCGGCGTCGGTGTTGAGGATCTCGACGGTCTGGCCGCTCATGGTGGTGACGATGTCGCCCGGGCGAGTCGCGCCGCCGCTGGGCATGTTTTCGGCGCACGCCAGCAGGCACACCAGGTTGATCGGCAACTGCAGTTCGAGCACCGCGCGCAGGGTGCCGAACACGCTGGCGGCACCGCCCATGTCGTACTTCATCTCATCCATGCCGGCGCCGGGCTTGAGGCTGATGCCGCCGGTGTCGAAGGTGATGCCCTTGCCGACCAGCACGAACGGCTTGTCGGTCTTCTTGGCACCTTGGTACTGCATGACGATCAGCCGTGGCGGCTGGTCGCTGCCCTGGCCAACGGCATAGAACGCGCCCATGCCCAGGTCCTTGATCTTCTTCTCGTCGAGTACTTCGACCTTCAGGCCCTTGTGCGCCTTGCCCAGTTCCTTGGCCTGCTCGGCGAGGAAGCTCGGGTGGCAGATGTTCGGCGGCAGATTGCCCAGGTCGCGGGTCAGGCTCATGCCGGTGGTGATCGCGGTGGCATGCTTGACCGCGCGCTCGACTTCAGCCTGGCCGGCCTTGTCGGCGAGCAGGGTGACTTTCTTCAGGGCGCGCGGTTCGGCCTTCTGGCTCTTGAAACGGTCGAACACATAGGCGCCGTCGAGCAGGGTTTCGGCCAGCAGGCGATATTTGCCGTAATGACCGTCGCGGTTGGCCACGGCGATGTCGTCCAGGGCCAGCACGGCGTCACCGCCTGCCAGGTTGCGCAGCACGCCGGCAACGCTGGCGATCAGCTTGCGCCAGGCACGATCACCCAGCGCTTCATCCTTGCCGCTGCCAACCAGCAGTACGCGCTCGGCCTTGAGGCCCGGCAGGCTCTGCAGCAGCAGGGTCTGGCCCGGCTTGCCGGCCAGGTCGCCGCGCTTGAGGATGGCGCTGATGGCGCCATCGGTCGCCTGATCAACGGCCTTGGCCACGGTGCCAAGCTTACGGCCTTCACCGACTGGCACGACCAGGGTGGCGGTTTTCACGGATGCTGCGGCTACGGTCTTTACAACCAGTTCCATGTCAGGTTCCCCGAATGATCTCTGTTGTTGGCCACTGCCGCACACGGGGTACGACAGGCCTGGCCGCGTGCTTGCGTGCCAGTTGAAAAGCAGCCAGTTTGAGCCTGCCGCCGCCTCGCTGACAACCCCGGTCTATGCTTTTGCGGGGCAGTGTCTGCTTCAATGATGGGGCTTTGCCGCATTTTTGCGGGCATGACATCCACTGTCATGCGCCGCCAAGTGACAGGCGCGCCCAATCACAGGATAATGCGCGCACTTTTACATGGAGGTTCGCTTGAGGCGAACCGGCATAGGTCTTGGCTGTACTCAGTCATTGTCTGGCAATCCGCCCCTGACAACCCAGGAGTGTCTGGTTTGATCGTCTTTCGTTATCTGTCCCGCGAGGTCCTGGTGACCTTGAGCGCCGTCAGCGCTGTGCTGTTGGTGATCATCATGAGCGGGCGCTTCATCAAATACCTGGCCCAGGCGGCCCAGGGTGCGCTCGATCCGGGCGTGCTGTTCCTGATCATGGGCTTCCGCCTGCCGGGCTTCCTGCAGCTGATCCTGCCGCTGGGCCTGTTCCTCGGTATTCTGCTGGCCTATGGACGCCTGTATCTCGAAAGCGAGATGACCGTGCTTTCGGCCACCGGCATGAGCCAGCAGCGACTGCTGACGCTGACGCTGGCGCCGGCTGCGCTGGTCGCGTTGGTGGTGGCCTGGCTGAGCCTGAGCCTGGCCCCCCAGGGTGTGTCCCAGGTGCAGAAGATCATCGCCCAGCAGGATGCCCTGACCGAGTTCGACACCCTTGTGCCGGGGCGTTTCCAGACCCTGCGTGACGGCACCCGTGTCACCTACACCGAGCGGATGTCCGACGATCGCGTCAATCTGGGCGGGGTGTTCATTTCCGAGAAACGCTTCAACCAGGACAAGACCAAGGACCGTGCACCGTCGGTACTGGTGGCAGAAAAAGGCCACCAGGAAGTGCAGCCTGATGGCAACCGCTACCTGATCCTGGAAAACGGTTACCGTTACGACGGCAACCCTGGCCAGGCCGACTATCGGGCGATCAAGTACGACACCTACGGTGTGCTGCTGCCCAAGCCTGAGGTCAGCGAGGAGGTTACCGAGCGTGAAGCCATCCCGACCACCGACCTGTTCGGGCATGATGGCCTGCGTGAGCGCGCCGAACTGCAATGGCGCCTGTCACTGCCGTTGCTGGTATTCATCGTGACCCTGCTGGCGGTGCCGCTGTCCAAGGTCAACCCGCGCCAGGGCCGCTTCCTCAAGTTGCTGCCGGCGATCCTCCTGTACATGGCCTACCTGACGATGCTGATTTCCGTTCGCGGCGCCCTCGAGAAGGGCAAGTTGCCGATCTCTCTGGGCATCTGGTGGGTGCACGCGTTGTTCCTGCTCATCGGCCTGGCGCTGATGTACTGGGAGCCGCTGCGCCTGAAGATGGCCGCGCGCCGAGCGGGGGTGGCCCATGGTTAAGATCGATCGGTATATCGGCCAGAGCGTACTGCTGGCCATTCTGGCCGTGCTGGGGATCATCCTCGGCCTGGCTTCGCTGTTCGCCTTCATCGACGAGATGGGCGATCTGAGCGACACCTATACACTGCTCGACGCCAGCAGCTACGTGCTGCTCACCGCGCCGCGTCGGCTGTATGACATGCTGCCGATGGCTGCGCTGATCGGCTGCCTGATCGGCCTGGGCAGCCTGGCCAGCAGCAGCGAGCTGACCATCATGCGTGCTGCGGGCGTGTCCATCGGTCGTATCGTCTGGGCAGTGATGAAGCCGATGCTGGTGCTGATGCTGGTCGGTCTGCTGATTGGCGAATACGTCGCCCCGGTCACCGAGAACAAGGCCCAGGCCGAGCGCTCGCTGGCCCAGGGCGGTGGTGAGGCGCAAAGCTCCAAGCGCGGCATGTGGCACCGCCAGGGCGAAGAGTTCGTGCACATCAACTCGGTACAGCCCAACGGCTTGCTGCTCGGTGTGACCCGCTACCGTTTCGACGAGCAACGCAAGATCGTCGCTTCCAGCTTCGCCCGCCGCGCGCTGTACCAGGATCAGCGCTGGGTGCTGCACGACGTCAGCACCACGTTCTTCCGTGGCGACCACACCGAAGTGGTGCAGGCACCGGAAGAAATCTGGGACGTGTCGGTGACGCCGGAATTACTCAATACCGTGGTGCTGCCACCCGAGTCGTTGTCGATCACCGGGTTGTGGGAATACATCCACTACCTGGCCGACCAGGGCCTGAACAACGCCCGTTACTGGCTGGCGTTCTGGACCAAGATCCTGCAACCGGCGGTGACCGCTGCACTGGTCCTGATGGCGATTTCCTTCATCTTCGGCCCGCTGCGCTCGGTGACCCTGGGTCAGCGCGTGTTTACCGGCGTGCTGGTGGGCTTCGTGTTCCGCATCGCCCAGGACCTGCTGGGGCCGTCGAGCCAGGTGTTCGGTTTCCCGCCGCTGTTGGCGGTGGTGATTCCGGCCGGGATCTGTGCGCTGGCCGGTGTGTGGTTGTTGCGTCGGGCAGGGTGATGAGCCAGGCGTGAATGAGAAAGCCGACCCCAGGGTCGGCTTTTTTGTGGCTCGAAGTTGGCTTTATCGCAGCCCAGGGTCATTTCTTCTGCTTCGGAATCCGCACCAACTGGGTTTCCGAGTAGATGTCATGCCAGCTGCGCTTGCGCTTGTCGATCAACGACCAGACGAACCCCAGCCCCAGGCACAACCACGACGCGATCGACACCACGAAGCGCAACAGCGCCTGCCACAAACTGATCGCGCTGCCGTCGGCATTCTGTACACGTACGCCCCACACTTGCATACCCAGGGTCTGGCCGCCGTGGGTCCAGAATTTGGCGAAGAAGCCGAACAGGGCAAACAACAGGACGGTGGACAACAGCGGATCGCCATCGAGCGCCCCGGCGTCGGTCAGCTCACGCATGCGGGCCTCGCCGATGATCGACATCTGCACCAACTTGTAGACACCTGCCGTGACGATCAGCAGGGCGGTGCACAGTAGGAAGTCATAGAACATTGCCGCCAGACGGCGCCCCAGGCCTGCGGGCGGGAAATCGCCCTGGGGGGTGAGAGAACGCTTGGACATGCAGGAGGGCTCCGGGTGGAAAGTCCTCATTCTATGAAATTGCAGGCACAAAAAAGCCCCTGCGCGTCAACGCAGGGGCTTTTTCACAGAAATCAGCCTTCTGCTTGTACTTCGTCAGCCTGCATGCCTTTCTGGCCCTGCACTGCAACGAAGGTGACTTTCTGGCCTTCTTTCAGGCTCTTGAAGCCGTTGCCTTGGATGGCGCGGAAGTGAACGAACAGATCCGGACCGCTCTCTGGGGTGATGAAGCCGTAACCTTTCTCGTCATTGAACCACTTGACGGTACCGTTCTGACGCTCAGCCATTTTCTTATTTCCTATGAATCTTTAGATAGTGATTTCAGTTTCTTTCGCATCACAGAGCGAAAGAGTACTGGGCTGGGTTGCAGGAAAGTAAGAGACGTCGAACGGGTTGTAGCAAATTGCGGCTACTGGCCCAGGTCACGAACTGTTGCGACCCATGCAAACACAGTGAGACGACTCTACGCCAACTCCAGCGACAAAAACAAGCCCCGTTCGGTGCACGGATCAAGGCTTTTGCCGATTACCGACAAAATTGTCGGAAACGGCATGGCGCCTGGCCTGGCGCCATGTTCAAAAGTTATTGCGCAGGTTCGTAAACGAATAAGCGCAGTGTTGTGAGATCGCTTTCAACCTCGGTAGTAACGTTGCGCCACGAAAGGCATTTTGCTGACTTTCAAGGCAACTTGTTTGCCGCGCACGACCGCAAACAATGGCGTTTCCAGTGCGGCATGTTCGTTATCGACATACCCCATTGCAACCGGTGCGCCCAAGGTTGGGCCGAAGCCACCGCTGCAGACCTTGCCGACCGCCTTGCCGTTCGCATCGACGATCTCGGCCCCTTCGCGGACCGGTGTGCGCTCCTGTGGCAGCAGGCCGACGCGCTTGCGTGCCACGCCTTGTTGCTGTTGCGCGAACACCGATTCGGCCCCCGGGAAACCACCGGCACGAGCACCGTCGGCGCGACGAACCTTGGAGATTGCCCACAACAGGCTGGCCTCGATCGGCGTGGTCTGGGTGTCCATGTCGTGGCCGTACAGGCACAGGCCGGCTTCCAGGCGCAGCGAGTCGCGTGCACCCAGGCCGATCGGCTGCACTTCAGGCTCGCTCAGCAGGCGTCGGGCCAGGGCTTCGGCGGCAGTGGCGGGAACCGAGATTTCGTAGCCGTCCTCGCCGGTGTAGCCCGAGCGGCTGACGAAGCAGTCCTCGCCCAACAGCTGCACCGGGCGGAACTGCATGAAGGTCATGCCGGCCACTTCCGGCGCCAGGCGCTCCAGCACCTTGACGGCGGCTGGGCCCTGCAAGGCGAGCAGGGCACGCTCCTCGAACAGGGGCTGGATCTCGCAGCGCTGGCCGATGTGTTTCTGCAAGTGAGCCAGGTCCTGATCCTTGCAGGCGGCATTGACCACCAGGAACAGCGCGTCATCGCCCAGGTTGGCCACCATCAGGTCGTCGAGGATGCCACCTTGCTCATTGGTGAACATGGCGTAGCGCTGCATGCCCACCGGCAGGTCGATGATGTCTACCGGCACCAGGCTTTCCAAGGCCTTGGCCGCGTCGCTGCCACGCAATACGATCTGGCCCATGTGCGACACATCGAACAGGCCGGCCTGCTCGCGGGTGTGCAGGTGCTCCTTGAGCACGCCCAATGGGTACTGCACCGGCATGTCGAAGCCTGCGAACGGCACCATGCGCGCGCCCAGTTCCAGGTGAAGGGCGTGGAGCGGGGTCTTGAGCAACGTTTCGGACATCGGTAACTCCTTGGTTTTTGTTCGGGTCAACATTCGATGATGTTGACGGCCAGACCGCCGCGGGCGGTCTCCTTGTATTTGCTTTTCATGTCGGCGCCGGTCTGGCGCATGGTGCGAATGACCTTGTCGAGCGAGACGAAGTGCTGCCCGTCGCCGCGCAAGGCCATGCGCACGGCGTTGATCGCCTTGACCGAGCCCATGGCGTTGCGTTCGATGCAGGGCACCTGGACCAGCCCACCGATGGGGTCGCAGGTCAGGCCCAGGTTGTGTTCCATGCCGATTTCGGCGGCGTTCTCCACCTGCTGCGGGGTGCCGCCCATGACTTCGCAGAGGGCGCCCGCCGCCATCGAGCAGGCCACCCCCACTTCGCCCTGGCAGCCGACCTCGGCGCCGGAAATCGAGGCGTTCTCTTTGTAGAGGATGCCGATGGCGGCTGCGGTGAGCAGAAAACGCACCACGCCGTCTTCGCTGGCGCCGGGAACGAACCGCATGTAGTAGTGCAGCACCGCGGGGACGATACCCGCCGCGCCGTTGGTCGGTGCGGTGACGACGCGTCCGCCATAGGCGTTCTCTTCGTTGACCGCCAAGGCGTAGAGGTTGACCCAGTCGAGTACCGACAGCGCATCGCGCAGACTGGCTTCGGGGTGTCGGCTGAGCTGGCGGTACAAAGCAGGGGCGCGGCGCTTGACCTTGAGGCCACCCGGCAGAATGCCCTCGTGGCGACAGCCCGCTTCGACGCAATCCTGCATGACCTGCCAGATGCGCAGCAGGCCTGCACGGGTTTCATGTTCGGGTCGCCAGGCGGCTTCGTTGGCGAGCATCACCTGGCTGAACGACAGATGCTGCGCGACGCAATGGCCGAGCAGTTGCTTTGCCGTCGTGAAGGGGTAGGGCAGGGCGGTGTTGTCTTCGACGATACGGTCCTGGCCGGCTGCATCCTGGTCGACGACGAAACCGCCGCCCACCGAGTAGTACTCGCGGCTGCGGATCTGCAGGCCGGCGGCATCGAAAGCACGGAAGATCATGCCGTTGGGGTGGTAGTCCAGTGGCTTGCGGATCATCGCCAGGTGCTGCTTCTCGACGAAGTCGATTCTGTGTTCGCCAAGCAGATGCAGGTGACCGCTGGCGCGGATCGCCTGCAGGCGCTCGGGGATGGATTCGGTGTCGACGGTGTCGGGGTGTTCACCCTCGAGCCCCAGGAGCACAGCCTTGTCGCTGCCGTGACCCTTGCCGGTGGCACCGAGCGAGCCGTATAGCTCGGCCTTGACGCTGGCCGTGCTGGCCAGCAGGCCATCGCGCCGCAGCCCCTCGGCGAAGCGCGCGGCGGCGCGCATCGGGCCGACCGTGTGCGAACTGGAGGGGCCGATGCCGATCTTGAACAGGTCGAAGACGCTCAAAGACATGGTGACCTCCTGCCAGGTTGGTTGGGCAGATGCTGAACCCTGTGGGAGCGGGCTTGCCCGGTCCCACAGAGGAACACACCTCTATCAGAGGGCGGGCCGAGGGCTATCAGACGTCCTGATAGCTCTCGATCGACGGGCAGGCGCAGACCAGGTTGCGATCGCCGTACACGTTGTCGACCCGTCCGACCGGTGGCCAGTACTTGCCTTCCACCAGGCTCGGCAGCGGATACACCGCCTGCTCGCGGCTGTAGCCGTGGGACCATTCGCCAACCAGCTCCGCCGCCGTGTGCGGGGCGTTCTTCAGCGGGTTGTCGTCCTTGTCCAGGCTGCCGTTCTCCACGGCGCGAATCTCTTCGCGGATCTGGATCATCGCATCGCAGAAACGGTCCAGCTCTTCCTTGGACTCGCTTTCGGTCGGTTCGATCATCAGCGTGCCCGCCACCGGGAAGGACATGGTCGGGGCATGGAAGCCGAAGTCGATCAAACGCTTGGCCACGTCATCCACGCTGATGCCGCTGGTGTCCTTGAGCGGACGCAGGTCGAGGATGCATTCGTGGGCAACCAGACCGTTGCCGCCGGTGTACAGCACAGGATAGTGCTCTTCCAGGCGACGGGCGATGTAGTTGGCGTTGAGGATCGCCATCTGCGATGCGCGCTTGAGGCCTGCGCCACCCATCATGCGAATGTACATCCAGGTGATCGGCAGGATGCTGGCGCTGCCGAACGGTGCAGCGCAAACCGCACCGGCAGTGTTTTCCAGAGTGGCATGGCCGGGCAGGAACGGCGCCAGGTGCGACTTGACGCCGATTGGGCCGACGCCCGGGCCGCCACCGCCGTGGGGGATGCAGAAGGTCTTGTGCAGGTTGAGGTGCGACACATCGCCACCGAACTTGCCCGGCGCACACAGGCCGACCATGGCGTTCATGTTGGCGCCGTCGATGTACACCTGGCCGCCGTTGTCGTGAATGATCGCGCAGATCTCGCCGATCGCCTCCTCGAACACACCATGGGTCGAGGGGTAGGTGATCATGATGGCTGCCAGGCGCTCGCGGTGCTCGAGGGCCTTGGCGCGCAGGTCGTCGATGTCGACGTTGCCCCGGGCGTCGCAGGCGGTGACCACCACGCGCATGCCGGCCATGTGTGCGGTGGCCGGGTTGGTGCCGTGGGCCGACGAGGGGATCAGGCAGATGTCGCGGTGGCTATCGCCGCGGCTGCGGTGATAGGCGCGGATCGCCAGCAGGCCCGCGTATTCGCCTTGGGAGCCGGCATTGGGCTGCAGCGACACGGCATCGTAGCCGGTGCCGGCGCAGAGCATGGCTTCAAGCTCGGTGGTCATCTGCAGGTAGCCCTGGCTCTGGGCGGCCGGGGCGAAGGGGTGCAGGTTGCCGAACTCGGCCCAGGTGACCGGAATCATTTCGCTGGCAGCGTTGAGCTTCATGGTGCACGAGCCCAGCGGGATCATGCTGCGGTCCAGCGCCAGGTCCTTGTCGGCCAGGCGGCGCAGGTAGCGCATCAGTTCGGTTTCGCTGTGGTAGCGGTTGAACACCGGGTGCTCGAGGATCGCTGATTGGCGCACCAGCGCAGCCGGCAGGCGCGGGCTGTGGTTGGCGGCGAGGGCGGCGAAGTCCGGCAGCGCCTGGCCATCGGCGAACAACGCCCAGAGCGCCTCGACATCGGCCTGGCAGGTGGTTTCGTCCAGCGAAAGGCCAAGGTGCGTGGCGTCGACCTGGCGCAGGTTGAAGCCCTTGGTACGGGCTTGCTCATGAAGGCTGGTGGTATCGGTGCCAGTGGCCAGGGTCAGGGTGTCGAAGAACTCGCCAGTGATGACCTGAACGCCGAGCGACTTCAGGCCGCTGGCGAGGATGGCCGTGAGCGCGTGGGTGCGTTCGGCGATGCGCTTGAGACCGGCCGGGCCGTGGTAGACGGCGTACATGCTGGCGATGTTGGCCAGCAGTACCTGGGCGGTGCAGATGTTGCTGGTGGCTTTCTCGCGGCGGATATGCTGCTCGCGGGTCTGCATGGCCAGGCGCAGGGCGGTCTTGCCGAAGCGGTCGATCGAGACACCGACCAGGCGGCCTGGCATGTCACGCTTGAAGGCATCGCGGGTGGCGAAGTAGGCCGCGTGCGGGCCGCCGAAGCCCAGCGGTACGCCGAAGCGCTGGGCGCTGCCGATGGCCACGTCGGCGTCGAATTCGCCCGGCGGGGTCAGCAGGGTCAGGGCCAGCAGGTCGGCGGCCACGGCCACCAGGGCACCGGCGCCGTGCAGGCGCTGGACCAGCTCGCGGTAGTCGAACACATCACCGTTGCTTGCCGGGTATTGCAGCAGGGCACCGAAGAAGGCGCTGACATCGCCCAGTTCACGCTCGTCACCCACCACCACTTCGATGCCCAGCGGCTCGGCGCGGGTACGCAGCACGTCGAGGGTCTGCGGGTGGCAGTGCACGGAAGCGAAGAAGGCATGGCTGCCCTTGTTCTTCGACAGGCGTTTGCAGAAGGTCATCGCCTCGGCGGCGGCGGTGGCTTCGTCGAGCAGCGAAGCGTTGGCGATCGGCAGGCCGGTGAGGTCGCTGATCAGGGTCTGGAAGTTCAGCAGTGCTTCCAGGCGACCCTGGGAGATTTCTGGCTGGTAGGGGGTGTAGGCGGTGTACCAGGCCGGGTTTTCCAGGAGGTTGCGCAGGATCGGTGCTGGCGTGTGGGTGTTGTAGTAGCCCTGGCCGATGAAGCTCTTGAACAGCTGGTTCTTGCCGGCGATCGCCTTGAGGGCGGCGAGGGCATCGGCCTCGCTCTGGCCGTCGGCGTTACCGAGCACGCTGGTGCCCTTGATGCTGTCGGGAATGACAGCGGCGGTCATGGCGTCGAGGGAGTCGAAGCCCAGGGTGGTCAGCATGGCCTGTTCGTCGGTGCTGCGCGGACCGATGTGACGGGCGATGAATTCGTTGGCGGTGCCGAGGTTGATGGTCATGGTCGTGGTCCTCAGGCGTCGTCGTTGGCTTTGAGCAGGCGGTCGTAGGCATCCTGGTCGAGCAGGGCGGTCACCTCGCTCATGTCTGCAGGAACGAAGCGGAAGAACCAGCCTTCGCCCAGCGGGTCTTCGTTGACCTGCTCGGGGCTGTCGTTGAGGCCTTCGTTGACCGCGACCACTTCACCGTTCAGCGGCATGTATACACCGCTGGCAGCCTTGACCGATTCGACGGTGGAGGCTTCGGCGCCTTTTTCATAGTGCTGCAGCTCCGGCAGTTGCACGAAGACCACATCGCCAAGGGCGTTCTGGGCATAGGCGGTGATGCCTACGGTGACGCTGCCGTCAGCTTCGACGCGCAGCCATTCGTGATCTTCGGTGAAACGCAACTCGCTCATGGGAAATCCTCGGGAAGCAGGGGGCGTTGGGCGCGGTCGGTCCGCGCTCTTGAGATTGGATTTCCCTAAGCAATAATGCGGCCATTTATTTAAATCACTATAAAATCAATGACTTATTTATTTATTGGCGAACGCTTGCCACATCTTTGGAATGAAAACGCTACAGTGCGGGCTTAGAAGAAAAGGCTCGAGCGATCAAACCCTTGGAGATGGGGATGCAAGATGCCTTGTATCGAAATGATTACGGTGTATCGATATCGATACAAGGCGGCAGGCAGGTTATAGCGGGGTAAAGAAGGGCAACGCCAGGTACAGCTTGATCACGATGACATTGACGATGTCGATGAAGAACGCCCCCACCATGGGTACGACGAGAAAGGCGATCTGCGATGCACCGTAGCGCTGGGTCACCGCTTGCATGTTGGCGATGGCGGTGGGGGTGGCGCCGAGTCCGAATCCGCAATGCCCGGCTGCCAGCACCGCCGCATCATAATTGCGCCCCATGACCCTGAAGGTGACGAAGATCGCGAACAGTGCCATGACCAGTGTCTGTGCACCCAACAGGATCAGGAAGGGCAGTGCCAGGGCGGCCAGGTCCCAGAGTTTCAGGGACATCAACGCCAAGGCCAGGAACAGCGACAGTGCGACATTGCCCAGTACCGAAATCTCGCGTTCGAACACTTGGTACCCACCCCCGGCGGACAGTCCGTTCCTCAGCACGACACCCACGAACAGCACGCAGACGAAGGTCGGAAGTTCGAACGCGGTGCCGCGCAACAGGCTGTTCAACAGGGTGCCTGCCAACAGGCTGACCGAGATCAGCGCCAGGCTTTCGATCATCGAGAAAGGGGTGATCAGGCGTTCCTTGTTGGGCTGTTCGAAGCCTTTCGGTATGCGAGGTGTTTCAGGTTCGAGGCCGGGGGCCTGGACGCGGCTGACCAGCAACCGGGCTACAGGACCACCGATCAGTCCGCCCAGCACCAGGCCGAAGGTGGCCGAAGCCAACGCCAGTTCGCTGGCCGAGGGTAGTCCGTACTGGGTGCTGAAGGTCGAGCCCCAGGCGGCCCCTGTACCGTGGCCGCCCGAGAGCGAGATCGAGCCTGCCAGCAGCCCCATGAGTGGGTCGAGGCCCAGCAGTTTTGCCAGGCTGATACCGATGGCGTTCTGCACGATCAGAAACCCGGTAACGACTAGTAGGAAGAGTCCGACAGTTCGTCCGCCTTTTTTCAGGCTGCCGAGGTCGGCGCTCAGACCGATGGTAGCGAAGAAGGCCAGCATCAGTGGGGCTTGCAGGGAGGTGTCGAACTGGATGTGTATGTCCAGGGCCCGGAGTGACAGCAACAGCACGGCAACGACCAGGCCGCCTGCGACGGGTTCGGGGATGTTGTAGGTACGCAGGACGTTGACGTGGGCGACAAGACCGCGTCCGAGTAGCAGTACCAGTGAGGCGGCCACGAGAGTGCCATAGAAATCGAGTTCGAGCATTGAAACGCCACTCTTTGTCACTGTGAGAGAGGTGTTCCTGAGCGCGCTTTCGATCGTGCGCAGGGGCTTTATCGAAGATGCACCCGGAACACGCGTGCGGTGGTACGGCCGCCATTCTAAGTGGGAGGGGCTTGGTTCAATATGTAGGAAAAATCTGCAAAAACGGGTTTATCTGGTGCGCTCCAAGCTCAAGACTTGCCTGGAATTCCGTACTTGCGCAGTCGCTGGGCGATCGCGGTATGTGAAGTCTGCAGCCTTCCCGCCAACTGTCGGGTCGAGGGATAGCTGGCATACAGGCGCTGCAATAGCTCACGCTCGAAGTCGCCTACCGCCTGTTCCAGGCTCGCCACCTCACCATCCTGCCCACGTGCCACTGAGGTTCCGGCGATATCCAGGTCGCCGATATCCACCAGGTTGCTCTCGCAGATCGCCGCTGCGCGGAAGATCACGTTCTGCAACTGGCGGACGTTGCCCGGCCAGGGGTTGGCCAGCAGTGCCGGATGGGTGGCCGGGGTCAGGCGGCAGGGCGGGCGCTGGATCTGGGTGCAGGCCTGCTGCATGAAGAAATGCGCCAGTGACAGGATGTCCTGGCCGCGCTCACGTAGTGGCGGGACTTGCAGGTTGAGGACGTTCAGGCGGTAGAACAGGTCTTCGCGGAAAGTGCCTTCGGCGACCATGCGTTCGAGGTCGCGGTGGGTGGCGCTGATGATGCGCACATCGACCTTCACCTCGCGGTCGCCCCCCACCCGGCGAAAGCTGCCGTCGCTGAGAAAGCGCAGTAGCTTGGCCTGCAGGTAGGGCGACATTTCGCCGATCTCGTCGAGGAATACCGTGCCTTGGTTGGCCAGCTCCATCAACCCGGGTTTGCCCCCACGTTGTGCGCCAGTGAAGGCGCCGGGGGCATAGCCGAACAGCTCGCTCTCGGCCAGGCTCTCGGGCAATGCGGCGCAGTTGAGTGCCAGGAATGGCGCGGCATGACGGCTGCTGACGGCGTGACAGGCGCGTGCTACCAGCTCCTTGCCGGTGCCGGTCTCGCCGTGCACCAGCAAGGGGGCATCGAGGGTGGCCACGCGCAGGGCGCGGGCCTTGAGCGTGCGGATCGCCGGAGAGTCGCCGAGCAGCGCATCGAAGCCTTCGGCGTGATCATGGTGCAGCGCCGACAGGCGTTCGCCCATGCGGTTGGGTGGATACAGGGTAAGCAAGCCGCCAGCGTTGGTGATCGGCGTGGCATCGAGCAGCAGGCTCTGGCCATTGAGCTGCATCTCGCGCATCGGCAGGTGGAAGTTGTTGTCGAGCAGGGCCTGGAGCAGGTCGCTGTCAGCAAACAGCTCGCCCACCGATCGACCGGCCGATTCGCGTCCGCACAACGCGATCAACGCAGGGTTGGCCAGCAGCACCTTGCCGGCGCTGTCCACTGCCAGCACCGGGTCGCTCATGGCCGCGAGCAGGGCGTCGAGCTGCAGGTGGCGACGCTGGCCGGGGAGGATGTCGACCACTTCCACCGACTGCACGCCGCGCACCTCGAACAGGGCGTCGTGCAGCTCTTCGAGCACGGCGGGGCTGAGTGTGGGGGCGTCGATGTAGACGTTCGGCGGGACCATCTCCACGGCATCGAGGTTGAGGTTGCGGGCACCGAGCAGGGCCAGGACTTCCTGGGTGATGCCGACGCGGTCGATGAAGCTGACGTGGATGCGCATGGGGGCAACGGGCGTGGGGGAAAGGGCGTCAGTATGCCATTGGCGAGGTGGAAGGCCCAATCGCGGGACAAGTCGGGACGCCGAACCGCCGCTGCGACTTGTCCTGCGATGGTGGTATTACGGATTACCCAGATGCTCGGGCTTGATCGGATCCCCGGACTTCACGTCCAGCTTCTGGCGGATGTCCTCGAACATGTGGTCGTAGAGCTTGTGCGGCGAGCTCAGGTTCTCGAATTTCTTCGGCGCCGGCAGGTGCGCCTGGGCCCTGCGGCTCAACTGCATGAGAAAGCTGGGCAGTACCTGGTCCTTGGCCAGGAAGAATTTTTCGTCGACCGTCTTGCCTTCGATGCTGCCATGCATGCGGAACTGGATACCGCGGCCTTCCGTGGGATCCTGAGTGGCTTCGTACTCGATGTTGAGGTCGTAGCTGTGATCATTCTGGTTCAGCGCCGTGCGCTCGATATGAACATGACCAGGACTGTACTGGGCCATGATGGCGTCCTCCGCAAGGTTGGAAATGGCCGGCGCCGTGCACCGGCCAACTGCACTCAACGGTAGCTGATACCTGGCTTGGCGGTCGATACCCGCGTACCGGCAGTACCCTTGACGATCTCTTCGATATTTTCCAGCGAGCTGATCACCGCAACCTTGCCCGTGTGGCGGGCGAAATCGCAGGCGGCCTGTACCTTCGGCCCCATCGAACCTGCTGCGAAGCCGAGTTTTTCCAGCTCGTCGGGATGCGCCTGGGCAATGGCTTTTTGCGTCGGCTTGCCAAAGTCAATGTAGGCGGCATCGACATCGGTGGCGATGATCAGCAGGTCGGCGTCCAGTTGCTCGGCCAGCAGCGCCGAGCACAGGTCCTTGTCGATCACCGCCTCGATGCCCTTGAGCTTGCGGTTTTCGTCGTACATCGTGGGGATGCCGCCGCCACCGGCGCAGATGACGATGCTGCTTTTTTCCAGCAGCCACTTGATCGGACGGATCTCGAAGATGCGCTTGGGTTTGGGGCTGGCGACCACACGGCGGTACTTGTCGCCGTCGGCCTTGACCACCCAGCCTTTTTCCTTGGCCAGGCGCTCGGCCTCGTCCTTGGCGTAGACCGGGCCGATGAACTTGGTCGGGTCCTTGAAGGCCGGGTCGTTGGCGTCGACCTCGACTTGCGTCAGCAGGGTGGCGAAGGGCACTTCGAAGTCCAGCAGGTTGCCCAGTTCCTGTTCGATCATGTAGCCGATCATGCCTTCGGTCTCGGCACCGAGCACGTCCAGCGGGTAGGCTTCGTCGGGCTTGTAGGCCTGGCCCTGGAGCGACAGCAGGCCGACCTGCGGGCCATTGCCGTGGGCGATGACCAGTTCGTTGCCAGGGTGGATCTTGGCGATCTGCTCGGTGGCAGTACGGATATTGGCGCGCTGGTTGTCGGCGGTCATTGGCTCGCCGCGGCGCAGGAGGGCGTTGCCGCCCAGTGCAACAACGATACGCATGGGGAATGTCCTTTCTGAAGGGCTGCGCAAAACCTCTGTGGGAGCGGGCTCGTCCCGCGATGGCGACCTGCCTGACACACCGTCATCGCGGGACAAGCCCGCTCCCACAGAGGTTTTGCGCAGCCCTTCAGAAAGGACATTCCCCATGCGTATCGTTGTTGC
>NZ_JBNFMU010000166.1:0-9508 GCF_049942315.1 Pseudomonas wayambapalatensis | reverse complement strand
AAACAGGACATCAGCCTTTTGTCGTTCCACCTGTGGCGGGACGTGCACCCGGAGGGGGGAAACAACGTGCAGTTGGCGCCCCATCTCGACATCACCGTCGAAGGCCCGCTCGATCCCGAAAACCCTCGAGTGGTCGGCCTGATCGGCTCCCTCGCCGAGCCCATGTCGGCCGGCGATTTCGCCCGCCGCGTGCGCGAAGTCATGGGCCGCGAGCCGCTCGTAGTCGAGGGCGAGGGGATGATTCGCCGGGTGGGGTGGTGCACCGGTGGCGGCCAGGGCTATATCGACAACGCCATCGCCGCGGGTGTCGACCTGTTCATCAGCGGAGAGGCCTCCGAGCAGACCTACCACAGTGCGCGCGAGAACGGCATCAGCTTCATCGCTGCGGGGCACCATGCCACCGAACGCTACGGGGTGCAGGCGCTGGGCGACTACCTGGCCAAGCGCTTTGCCCTGGAGCACCTGTTCATCGATTGCCCGAATCCAATCTAGTCGGGCGGGGCCCTGTAGCAGGCTCAGCCCGCGACAGGGTCCTCAAACCCCCAGTCATATCATTAGACCGTTTCGATCTAGCAGCCCTCCTAAATAGAATCAGGCGCTGTGATAAAGTGGCTCGCTCGAACACGGCCCGCTGGCCGTCCATAAGATCGTTTTTCGTGAGTAGCCATGGTCGACAAACTGACGCACTTGAAACAGCTGGAGGCGGAGAGCATCCACATCATCCGCGAGGTGGCCGCCGAGTTCGACAACCCGGTGATGCTGTACTCGATCGGCAAGGACTCCGCCGTGATGCTGCACCTGGCGCGCAAGGCCTTCTTCCCGGGCAAGCTGCCGTTCCCGGTGATGCACGTCGACACCCAGTGGAAATTCCAGGAGATGTACCGCTTCCGCGACAAGATGGTCGAGGAAATGGGGCTGGAGCTGATCACCCACGTCAACCCCGAGGGTGTGGCGCAAGGGATCAACCCCTTCACCCACGGTAGCTCCAAGCACACCGACATCATGAAGACCCAGGGCCTGAAGCAGGCGCTCGACAAGCATGGTTTCGACGCCGCCTTCGGTGGCGCGCGCCGCGATGAAGAGAAGTCGCGGGCCAAGGAGCGCGTCTACTCGTTCCGCGACAGCAAGCACCGCTGGGACCCGAAGAACCAGCGTCCGGAGCTGTGGAACGTCTACAACGGCAAGGTCAACAAGGGCGAGTCGATCCGCGTCTTCCCGCTGTCGAACTGGACCGAGCTGGACATCTGGCAGTACATCTACCTCGAAGGCATCCCGATCGTGCCGCTGTACTTCGCTGCCGAGCGTGAAGTCATCGAGAAGAACGGCACCCTGATCATGATCGACGACGATCGCATCCTCGAGCACCTCAGCGCCGAGGAAAAGGCACGTATCGTCAAGAAGAAGGTGCGTTTCCGTACCCTGGGCTGCTACCCGTTGACGGGCGCTGTCGAGTCCGAAGCCGAAACGCTGACCGACATCATTCAGGAAATGCTTCTGACGCGTACTTCCGAGCGTCAGGGCCGAGTCATCGACCACGATGGCGCCGGCTCCATGGAAGACAAGAAACGTCAGGGCTACTTCTAACTTCAGGGTTACTCCATGTCGCACCAATCCGATTTGATCAGCGAAGACATCCTCGCTTATCTGGCTCAGCACGAGCGCAAAGAACTGCTGCGTTTCCTCACCTGCGGCAACGTGGATGACGGCAAGAGCACCCTGATCGGGCGCCTGCTGCACGATTCGAAGATGATCTACGAGGACCACCTCGAGGCCATCACCCGTGACTCGAAGAAGTCCGGCACCACTGGCGAGGAAGTCGACCTGGCGCTGCTGGTCGATGGCCTGCAGGCCGAACGCGAGCAGGGCATCACCATCGATGTCGCCTACCGCTACTTCTCCACCGCCAAGCGCAAGTTCATCATCGCCGACACCCCGGGCCATGAGCAGTACACCCGCAACATGGCCACCGGCGCCTCGACCTGCGACCTGGCGATCATCCTGGTCGATGCCCGCTACGGCGTGCAGACCCAGACCCGCCGCCACAGCTACATTGCCTCGCTGCTGGGCATCAAGCACATCGTGGTCGCGATCAACAAGATGGACCTCAAAGGCTTCGACGAGCAGGTCTTCGAGTCGATCAAGGCCGACTACCTGAAGTTCGCCGACGCCATCGACCTGAAACCGTCGAGCCTGCACTTCGTGCCGATGTCGGCGCTCAAGGGCGACAACGTGGTCAACCGCAGCGAGCGTTCGCCGTGGTACACGGGCCCGGCACTGATGGAGATCCTCGAGACCGTCGAGGTTTCGGCTGACCGCAACGTCACCGATCTGCGTTTCCCGGTGCAGTACGTCAATCGTCCGAACCTGAACTTCCGTGGCTTCGCCGGCACCATCGCCAGTGGCGTGGTGCACAAGGGCGACGACATTGTGGTGCTGCCGTCGGGCAAGAGCAGCCGGGTCAAGTCCATCGTCACCTACGAGGGCGAGCTGGAGAACGCAGGCCCAGGCCAGGCCGTGACCCTGACCATGGAAGACGAGATCGACATCTCCCGTGGTGACCTGCTGGTGCATGCCGACAATGTCCCGCAGGTGGCCGACCAGTTCGACGCCATGCTGGTGTGGATGGCCGAGGAGCCGATGCTTCCGGGCAAGAAGTACGACATCAAGCGCGCCACCAGCTACGTGCCGGGCTCGATTGCCAGCATTACCCACAAGGTCGATGTGAACACCCTGGAGCAGGGCGCCGCCAGCGCGCTGCAACTGAACGAGATCGGCCGGGTCAAGGTGTCGCTGGACGCCGCCATTGCCCTGGACGGCTACGACAGCAACCGCACCACCGGTGCGTTCATCGTCATCGATCGCCTGACCAACGGCACCGTGGGCGCCGGCATGATCATCGCCCCGCCGGTGCTGCCGCACGGCAGCACTGGCCAGCATGGCAAGCTCGCCCACGTCTCCACCGAGGAGCGCGCCCTGCGCTTCGGCCAGCAGCCGGCCACCGTGCTGTTCAGTGGCCTGTCGGGCGCCGGCAAGAGCACCCTGGCCTATGCCGTGGAGCGCAAGCTGTTCGACATGGGCCGTGCGGTCTATGTGCTCGACGGCCAGAACCTGCGCCATGACCTGAACAAGGGCTTGCCGCAGGATCGCGCAGGTCGCACCGAGAACTGGCGTCGCGCCGCCCACGTGGCGCGCCAGTTCAACGAAGCCGGCCTGCTGACCCTGGCCGCCTTCGTCGCCCCGGATGCCGAAGGCCGCGAGCAGGCCAAGGCGCTGATCGGCAAGGAGCGCCTGGTGACCGTCTACGTCCAGGCTTCGCCGCTGGCGTGCCGCGAGCGTGACCCACAGGGCCTGTATGCCGCCGGTGGCGACAACATCCCGGGCGAAAGCTTCCCGTTCGACGTGCCGCTGGATGCTGACCTGGTGATCGACACCCAGAGCACCAACGTCGAGGAAGGCGTGAAGCAAGTGCTGGATGTGCTGCGCCAGCGCGGCGCGATCTGACGCCCGATGCTGCACCAGAAACCCCGCTTCGGCGGGGTTTTCTGTTGAGGGCCAGACCCGTTCAGGCCAGCCCATTGTCCTGCCGCCACGTCATCACCTTTTGCACGATGCACTTCGCCGACTCGCTTGTGCCTGATTCAGGGTGATAGATGAGGTCTGACCCCTGCGGGTGAGCGGTGATGTCGATGAAGTGCTCCAGCAACCCATCCTGGAAACTTGCCGAACCTTGTGCGGTGATCAGCACTTCGACCAACGATTCGAACTCGTCAGGTGTGTAGTCGCTCAACTGCTGCCTGAAGGTGATCATTCCTCGACCTCCGAGGACAGCGCATATTGCAGGGCGCTCATGATTCGCATGTTGTCCATGTCGTACACCACTGCGCTGAGCGCTGGTGGCAAAAGATGGCAGATCTGGTAGGAGCGCAAGCCTCTGGCCGTTTCACCAAAGGGCGCGCGAGGCGCCCAGCCTTTCTTGATCCGGTTCAACTGCGATTCGACAAATTGCTTCGAGAGTATCGGGTCTTCGGCGATGGTCATCCAGAAGGTGCTGGAGAATTGGTCGAAGCTTGTGAAATGTTGTCCGGCGAGTTTTTGGGCGATGTGAGTGGGGATGGGTGTGGCCATGTCGTTCGGGCTCCTTGTGCACGACAGGGTGAGGTGCCCCCATGATCAACGCTTGGTCAGCCAGGGAATAGATTCCGATTGCCGAGTTCTGCGCGGGTTGTTTTCTTGTGCCGAGTCAGAAAACTCCGCTACTGGTGTCGTCCAGGGCTGGCACCCTGTGCAAGACGCCTAGATATGCTTCTCCCCAACCGGAATCACCCGCCTTTCCTTCACCGCCTTGTACGAAAAACTCGAATAGATCTCCTTCACCCCGGGCAGTGTCTGCAGCACTTCGCGGGCGAATTCGCCGAAAGACTCCAGGTCCCGCGCGAGGACCTCCAGGAGAAAGTCATAGCGCCCCGAGATGTTGTGGCAGGCGACGATTTCCGGGATTTCCATCAGGCGCTTCTCGAAGGCGCGGGCAGCGTCCTTGTTGTGCGATTCCATCATGATGCTGACGAACGCTGTGACGCCAAAGCCCAGAGACTTGGGTGAAAGGATGGCCTGGTAGCCGGTGATATAGCCGCCTTCTTCCAGCAGCTTGACCCGCCGCCAGCAAGGCGAAGTGGTCAGGGCAACCTGGTCGGCGAGTTCGGCGACGGTGAGGCGGGCGTTGTCCTGCAGGGCGCCGAGCAGGGCGCGGTCGGTTCGGTCCAGAGGGGCTGGCATGGTTTGCCCTTTTTTCGGTCTGATTGTTGTTTTTGTTCCAGAACTGCCGATGTTCACGGGGCAATTTGGAAAAAAATCCGGGGTGCCAAGGCATAAGCTTAGAACAAACAACAAGGAGGCTGTTGTCATGCGCGCTGCCGTCGATAAGACCGGTTTTTCCACGCGGGCCATTCACCATGGCTACGACCCGCAGTCCCATGGTGGCGCGCTGGTGCCGCCGGTCTACCAGACCGCGACCTACGCTTTCGAAAGCGTCGAGTATGGCGCGGCCTGCTTTGCCGGAGAGCAGGGCGGACACTTCTATAGTCGGATCTCCAACCCGACCCTGGCCCTGCTGGAGCAGCGCATGGCGTCGCTGGAGGGCGGCGAGGCGGGGCTGGCCCTGGCCTCGGGCATGGGTGCCATCACCTCGACGATGTGGACCCTGCTGCGCCCGGGGGATGAGCTGATCGTCGGCGACACCTTGTACGGTTGCACTTTTGCTTTCCTGCACCATGGCATCGGCGAGTTCGGCGTGAAGGTGCGGCATGTTGACCTGAACGATCCGGTCGCGCTCGAGGCGGCGATCACTTCCAGCACGCGGATGATCTATTTCGAGACCCCGGCCAACCCCAACATGCACCTGGTGGACATCGCCGTCGTGGTGGGCGTGGCGCGCCGGCATGACCTGCTGGTGGTGATCGACAACACCTATTGCACCCCCTATCTGCAACGCCCGCTGGAGCTAGGCGCGGACCTGGTGGTGCATTCGGCGACCAAGTACCTCAGTGGCCACGGCGATATCACCGCCGGGCTGGTGGTGGGGCGCAAGGCGCTGATCGACCGGATTCGCCTGGAAGGCTTGAAGGACATGACCGGCGCTGTGCTGTCGCCGCACGATGCATCGCTGCTGATGCGTGGTATGAAAACCCTGGCCCTGCGCATGGACCGCCATTGCAGCAATGCCCTGCGCGTGGCGCAGTTCCTGGAGCGTCATCCACAGGTCGAGCTGATTCATTACCCGGGCCTGCCGAGCTTTGCGCAGTTCGGCCTGGCGCAGCGGCAGATGCGTTTGCCGGGCGGGATGATTGCCTTCGAACTCAAGGGCGGCATCCAGGCGGGGCGACGCTTCATGAATGCGTTGCAGTTGTTCAGTCGCGCGGTGAGCCTGGGGGATGCCGAGTCGCTGGCGCAGCACCCGGCGAGCATGACCCATTCGAGCTACACGCCCGAGGAACGAGCGCAGCATGGGATCTCCGAGGGGTTGGTGCGGTTGTCGGTGGGCCTGGAGGATGTCGACGACCTGCTGGCGGATCTTGGGCAGGCCCTCGGGAGCCGTGTTTGAGTTAAGTGATGGCCACTTTTCACGGGCACAAAAAAGGCCGCTTTACGCGGCCTTCGTCATGCTTGCTGGGTCAGCGCTTGAGGCCGTAGCTCTCGTCGAGCATGCCCGGCGAGTTCGGCGCCTTGGGCGCGTAGTCGCGTGGGACTTCGGCGGTATCCTTCGGCGGTGTCAGGCGATCGCGCGGACCTTGTGCGGCTTCGGAGTGCAACGACGCGAGCAGGCGCTGGCGGGTCAGCTCGTCCAGGGCCAGGCGATTGGCCCCGTCAGCCAGGTGATCCTGCACATCCTGGTAGCTCTGGGTCAGTTTCTTGACCAGAGAAGCCGTGCTGTTGAAGTGGGTGACCACTTCGTTCTGGTAATTGTCGAAACGCTGCTGGATGTCGTCCAGCTGGCGTTGCGTACTGCTGGGAGCCGCGTTGGGGAGAAGGCGGGCCAGGGCGAAACCGACGACGACACCAACGACCAGTGCCAGGGTCGGCAGCAACCAAACAAGGAGCGAGTGTTCCACGAGTCCTTCCTCTATAAACGGCTTTGCTTTACGTTAACGGCTCAGACCTGCGCTGTATACCGCGAGCGATCGCAAATCAGAACAGAATTCCTCCTCTAGACGAATCGACCCCCCACGAGGTCACGGAGTAGTGCCTTGCTTGTCCGCGAAACCCCCATGTTCATCGATGGCCCCAGTGGCCCGCTGGAAGCCTTGTACCTGGACGTGACCGATGCCCGCGGCGTGGTGCTGATCTGCCACCCCAACCCGGTCCAGGGTGGCACCATGCTCAACAAGGTGGTCTCGACGCTGCAGCGCACGGCTCGCGATGCGGGCTACAGCACCCTGCGCTTCAACTACCGTGGCGTCGGCCAGAGCGCCGGCAGCCACGACATGGGCGCTGGCGAAGTGGCCGATGCCGAGGCCGCCGCGGCCTGGCTGCGCGCCACACATCCTGAGCTGGCGCTGGTACTGATGGGCTTCTCGTTCGGGGGCTTCGTCGCCGCCAGCCTGGCCGGGCGGCTGGAACGCGCCGGGAGCGAGTTGCAACATCTGTTCATGATTGCCCCGGCGGTGATGCGCCTGACCGCCGACTTCCCGCTGCCCGAGCGCTGCGCCCTCACCGTGGTCCAGCCTGAAACCGACGAGGTGGTCGACCCTGCGTTGGTCTATGAATGGTCCGACGCACTGACGCGCCCCCATGAGCTGCTGAAAGTGGCAGAATGCGGACACTTCTTCCATGGCAAGCTGACCGATCTGAAGGATCTGGTGCTGCCGCGTCTTTCGAACTGAGCCAAGCCTGAATAAGCGATCACCCATGACCACGCGCATTCTCACCGGTATCACCACCACCGGCACCCCGCACCTGGGCAACTACGCCGGCGCCATCCGTCCGGCGATCCTCGCCAGCCAGCAGCCCGGTGCCGACTCGTTCTACTTCCTGGCCGACTACCACGCCCTGATCAAGTGCGACGACCCGCTGCGCATCCAGCGCTCGCGCCTGGAAATCGCCGCCACCTGGCTGGCCGGCGGCCTGGACCCGGACAAGGTCACCTTCTACCGCCAGTCCGACATTCCTGAAATTCCCGAGCTGACCTGGCTGCTGACCTGCGTGGCGGCCAAGGGCCTGCTCAATCGCGCCCACGCCTACAAGGCCTCGGTCGACAAGAACCTGGAAAGCGGCGAAGACCCGGATGCCGGCGTGTCCATGGGCCTGTACAGCTACCCGGTGCTGATGGCCGCCGACATCCTGATGTTCAACGCACACAAGGTTCCGGTCGGTCGTGACCAGATCCAGCACGTTGAAATGGCCCGTGACATCGGCCAGCGCTTCAACCACCTGTTCGGCCAGGGCAAGGAGTTCTTCGTTCTGCCCGAGGCGGTGATCGAGGAAAGCGTGGCCACGCTTCCAGGCCTGGACGGTCGCAAGATGTCCAAAAGCTACGACAACACCATCCCGCTGTTCACCAGCGCCAAGGACATGAAGGACGCCATCTCGCGCATCGTCACCGACTCGCGTGCGCCAGGCGAGGCGAAGGATCCGGACAACTCCCACCTGTTCACCCTGTACCAGGCCTTCGCCAGCGCCGCACAAGCCGGCGAGTTCCGCGAAGAGTTGCTGCAGGGCCTGGGCTGGGGCGAGGCGAAGAGCCGCCTGTTCCAGTTGCTCGACGGCCAGTTGGCCGAGAAGCGCGAGCACTACCATCAACTGATCTCGCGTCCGTCGGACCTGGAAGACATCCTCCTGGCCGGCGCAGCCAAGGCGCGCAAGATCGCCACGCCGTTCCTCGAGCAGTTGCGTGAGTCGGTGGGCCTGCGCTCCTTCCGCAGCAGCGTCCAGGTCAACGCCGAAGTGAAGAAGAAGGCTGCCAAGAGCGCGCGCTTCGTCAGCTTCCGCGATGAAGACGGCAGCTTCCGCTTCCGCCTCCTGGCCGCCGATGGCGAGCAATTGTTGCTGTCGCGCAGCTTCGCCGACGGCAAGAGTGCAGGCGCGGTGAGCAAGCAACTGCAGCAGGGTGGCGAGGCGGATGTGCGTGTAGATGGCCTGGGCTTCAGCCTGTGGCTCGATGGCGAGCAGGTGGCCGAAGGCCCGCAGTTCGCCGATGCAAGCGCCCGTGATGCGGCGGTGCTGAGCCTGCGTGAGGCGTTGGCGCCCCAGCAGGACTGAAACAGGGACCTGTAGGAGCAACTGTCTTGTTCAAAATCTAAAGGCCAGCCCAATCCCTGTGGGAGCGGGCTTGTCCCGCGAACACGGGCGCAGCCCGTGCCAGGCAGCGCGGTGTCTTTTTCGCGGGCAAGTCGGGGCGCCGAACCGCCGCTCCCACACGTACTGTGTTCGGACTTACGTCGGTGTTGCGCTCTTGCACTGAGGCAACTCCACATCCTGCCACGGGGTGCCTGTTCTTAGCATCGCATTGAGTCGTACGATGAAAACTCTCATGCATGCCACAATTGCGACCTTGGCTGCCTTGCCCCTTTCACGCAGTGCTTGGTACTTCGCCTTGAGCGAGGGGTTGTGCCTTACAGCCACCAAACACGACATGTACAACGTGCACCTTATCCCGAACCGGCCTCCCGAGATCGAGCGCTTGCCTACGGATGTTCCACTGTCGTGGTTGAACGGCGCCACTCCGACCAGCGAGGCTATTTCTCGGGCTTCCACGTGACCCAACTCCGGCAGCAGCGTCACAAGCTTCCCCGCCGTCACCAGCCCGATACCTTTGACCCGGGCCAACTGAGCAATTCGTTCATCGCCCAGCCCCTCGGCTTGCAGCTCGATCTCATGTTCAATCTGCTTGATTTGAGACTTGAAGTGCTGGAGGTTGGACTTCAGGAAGTTGGCAACCAACTCAGACTGAGCCTGTTTCAGGCGCCGCCGGTCGTCATCTCGCTGCTGGACCAGACGATCACGCTGCTGCAGCAGC
>NZ_JBNFMU010000165.1:0-28586 GCF_049942315.1 Pseudomonas wayambapalatensis | reverse complement strand
CGCGAGGCGGGAGTTCCAGCCAGCAAATTGCAGGTGATCCCCAACGGCCTGCCGGAGCCCGTGCCTGTGGGAGCGGCCTTGTGCCGCGATCACCGGCGCAGCCGGTGCCCTGCACTGCGGTGCTGCCATCGCGGGACGAGCCCGCTCCCACAGGCACGGGCTCCGGCAGGCCGTTGGGGATCACCTGCAATTTGCTGGCTGGAACTCCCGCCTCGCGGTGGATGCGGGCAATGCTCTCGGCCACGCACACCACGGTCGCCACCGTGGGCGTGCGGCACAGTTGCAGGCTCAGCCAGGTGTAGAAGCGCTGCTTGGTGCTGCGCGGCGTGAAGCCGTGCTGGGTGGTCACCAGTGGCAGGTGCCAGAGGGTCGCGGCCAACCAGCCGAAGACCATGCCCTTGAAGTTGTGGGTGTTGATCAACGGCCGCTCGCCACGCTGGGTCGCCACTTGCCTGAGCAGTGCGCCCAGGCCATGGCAGCTCTGGCAGTCGATGCCGGCTTCGCGAAAGCGCGTCACCAGGTCCTGCGGCGCGTCGAGGAACAGCACCCGGTGCCTGCCAGGGGTTGCCTGGCAGTGGTCCAGGAGCATGCGCTCGGCGCCGTAGAATCCGCCGCTGCTGAGCAGGTGCAGGATCAACCGGCCGGTTGCGGGAGCTGCAGCGTTCAATTGCGCACCCAGTGCATCAGGCGAGGCAACGACCACGACTTGTGCGGGTTGGGCAACGCCGGGGTCTGGTCGTTGATCACCAGCAGCACCGGCAAGCCCAGCTCCTGGCCGATCTGTGCAGGGTGCTTGAAGCGGTGGTCGAAGAACTCCTTGACGTAGACCAATGCGATCGCCAGCAGCAGGCCGGTGACCAGGCCGAACGGGATGATCAGGCCAGGTTTGGGGAACGACGCGGTGGCCGGCTCGTAGGGCGCGCTGAGGATCCGCGCGTTGGACTGGCTGCCATCGAGCAGGCCCTGGCCGCGACTTTCTTCATAGCGCTGGGCATAGGTGGAGAAGGCCTTGTGCAGGGCATCGATCTCGGTGTCGAGCTGGCGGGTCTTGCTCTGGGTCTCGCGCAGCTCGGTGATGCGGTTCTTGTACTCATCGATGCGTTGGGTCTTCTGATCGATCACCTGCTGGGTCACGGCCAGGTCCTGCTGGCGTTCGCGGATACGGTTCTCGACGATCTTGAGGAACTGACCGCGCAGCTGGGCGATCTGCTGACGCGCCATGACCATCTGCTCGGCACCGGGCTGGAACACCGTGGCATCGCCGTTGTAGCGTGCCAGCTGGGTGGTCAGCTGCTCGCCCAGTTGCTTGATCTCGCGGTCTTCGAAGGCGACGTTGTCGACCGTGGTGGTGAAGGTGTAGGGGAAGGCGTAGTCGGCCATCTTCGCCTTGCTCGCCGCCGCCAGGCTGCTCTGCAGGTAGTCGAGCCACTGCTGGTTCTCCAGCTTGCGGTCGCGCTGCAGGTTGAGTGCCTGTTCCTCGGTGTTGATCGCATTGAGGCGGAAGGTGATCTCTTCTTTCGGATCGGACGAGCCGATCGCCGTCAGCAGGGCCAGGCGTTGGCCCTCGAGGTCTCCAAGACGCGCCTGGTAGTGCAGTTTCTTCTGCTCGTAGAAGGTCTCGGGCAGCTCGTTGGACTGCAGGTCCTGGCGGTTTTTCAGGAAGTTGTCCAGCAGGCGGGCGACGAACAGGGTGCCGAGGCGCGCGTCATCGGCGCTGTAGGTGACCGAGATGACGTTGGAGCCGGGCAGGGTCTCGATCTTGAGATCCTTGACGGCCTGGTCGGTGAGCTCGTCGAGCTGGGTGTCGCGCTCGTCGGCCACCGACTTGCCCAGCAGGCGATGCAGTGGATCGACGATGCCATGGCGCAGCGGGTCGATCACGGTGCGCCGCAGCAGGCCGGGTTCGGCCTGGTACTGGCCTTCCTGACGCAGCTGGCTGATGGTCTGGCGGATCAGCGTGGGCGAGCGCAGGATGTTGCTCTCGGTCTCCATGTCGGCCAGCGATGGCGGGATGAACTGGTCCGCCTGCTGGGCCAGCGAAGAGCTGGTGTCACTCTGCGACAGCTTCTTGGACTGCACGATGACTTCGGCGGTGATGTCGAAGCTTTGCTTGAGCACCAGCGGCAGGATCACCGCGATCACCGCGAAGATCAGGAACACCCGTTTCACCAACTGGCGGTTGGCGAAGAAGATGCGGAAGAACTCATGCACATAGTTTTCTTTCGGTTGCGTGGTCATGGTCCGTCCCCCGGTCAGTCGTTGCTTTCTTTGTTGTCGACGCGGTAGCTGAAGCTGAAGCCAAAGCCCTGGAACAGCACCACGTCAGCCAGTTGCCGGGACAGCTCGGCAGCGCTGGCCAGCTTGGTCTTGGGCACGTACAGCATGTCTTCGGGCTGCAGGTAGGCGAGCTTCTGGCTACCGCCGGAGAGGGCCTGGTCGACGTCGTAGTTGACCGCATGCACGGTGTTGCCTTCGCGGCGCATGATCACCACCGAACCGAGCTTGGCCTTCAGGGTCGGGCCGCGGGCCAGGGTCAGGGCCTCGAGCACCGACACCGGACGCCGGATCTGGAATGCGCCTGGCTGGCCGACTTCGCCGAGCACGTAGATCTCGTTGGCGGCAGTGGACTTGAGCAGCACATCCACGCTCATGCGTCCGGGCAGGCTGGCGTAGCGCTCGTTGAGGTAGTCACGCAACTGGTTGACGGTCATGCCCTGCAATGGCACCGAGCCGATTTCCGGGAAGGTCGCGCGGCCGTCGTTGCCCACGGTGATGTCGCGGCTCATGCCGGTGCCGGGGTGGCTCAGGGCGTTCTTCAGGTTGACCTCGTCGGTCATGGGGCTCAGCACGCGCACCGTCACCTGGTCGCGGTTGGGCTTGAACACGCGCTTGTCGTTGTAGGCCTGGCGAATGGCGCTCTCCGCTTCGCTCGGGGTCAGGCCCTCGACGCGCACCGACGCGTTGGTGGATGGCAGGGTGATGCTGCCATCGGGCTGCACCAGTTGCTGGCCGTTCAGGCCGCTGGCGGCCATGAAGTTGAGGTCCAGGGTGTCACCGGACTGGATGCGGTACACCCCGGCAGAGCGGTTGCTGACGTGGAAGATCACTTCCAGCACGTCCTGTGGCCGCAGCACCTGCTCGCGGCGGGCGACTTCGGTGGCCTGGCTCTCGGCCGGCGGCGCGGTGAGGATCTGTACCGGCATTTCGCGGCTTTCCTGGCTGGCGCATCCGGCCAGGGCGAGCACGCACAGGGCAATCGAGGGGTATCTCATGGCGATCATGGCGTGCGTCCTCTCACAGGTTGTCGTACAGCCACTTGGGCATGTAGTACTTGCGCTTGTTGAACACGCTGCCGATCAGCCGCGCGCCGGCTTGCTCGAGGCGCTGGACTGCGGCCTGGGCCACCTCTTTGCGGGTTTCCTCGGCGCGCACCACCAGGATCACGCCATCGACCAGGGTGCCGATCACCAGGCTGTCGGCGCTGGCGTAGATGGCCTCGCCGTCGATCACCACGAAGCGGTAGTGGGCGGCGAACTGGCGCAGCAGGATGCGCAGGCGCTCGGGGTCGAGGCGGTCGCGGCCGCGCTTCCAAGTGCCCACCGGCAGCACGTCGAATGGCTGGTCGGACAGGTGCACCACGCAGTCCTGCGCCAGCGGTGGGGTGTCCTCGTCGAACAACAGGTCGGTGTAGCCGCGCAGCTTGTTCAGCCCCAGTTGCTGGCTCAGGCCGTTGCTGCTGGAACTGCCGTCGATCAGCAGCACCGCACCTGCGCTCATCAGCGCCAGCTGGCTGGCGAAGGCCAGGGTGCTGGTGCTGGTGCCGGTTCCGGTGTTGGCCGCGGTCAGCAGCAGGGTGCGCTGGTCGAGGTCGAGGACAGTGGCGGTCAGGTTGGTCTCGCTCGGGTTGGCGATACTCAGGCTTCTAGAAGTGGAACCGTCCATCTCAACTTGCTCCGTGGCCAGTGAAAACCTTGAACGGGGTCTTGAGCAGGATTTTCAGATCCAGCAGCAGGCTCTGTTCGTTGATGTAGCTGAGGTCAAGCTCTACGCGTTGGTCAAAATCGATGTTGCTGCGTCCGGAGATCTGCCAGAGGCCGGTCATGCCGGGGTAGATCGACAACCGTGCCAGGTGGTTGTCCTTGTAGCGGTAGGCGTTGAACGAGGTGGGGCGCGGGCCGACCAGGCGCATGTCGCCGGTGACGACGTTGATCAGGTTGGGCAGCTCGTCCAGGCTGCTGCGCCGCAGCCAACTGCCCACCGAGGTGATGCGCGGATCTTTGTCGATCTTGAAATCGATGGAGTCGGCGCCGTGCTTGTTCAGGTGGCGTACCGAGTCCTTCAGCGCCTCGGCGTTGGCGACCATGGTGCGGAACTTGAACATGCCGAACAGGCGGCCGCGGTAGCCGGTGCGTTTCTGCACGAAGAACACCGGGCCCGGGCTGGACTGCTTGATCATCACTGCCAGCACCAGGAACACCGGGGACAGCAGCAACAGCAGGGTCAGCGCCGCCAGACATGACAGCACGCGGTTGGTGCGTGACAAGGTCCAGGGGCGCCCACCGACCCGGCCGGTCATCCAGCCGCGGCCTTGCATGTGGATGGCGGCATCGATGCGCTGGCGGTGCGCCGGGTCCATGCGTTTGTCCTGGTACAGCGCCTGTAGCTGGGCGCTTTTCGGTTGTCCTGTCATATCACCCTCCGTTGTTTCGACTGCTCGCCTGCAGGTTCGCCGTCTGTGGCGGGCGAGTAGTAGTGCTTGAACCAGGCGACGAATCGCCCGAGCCCTTCATCCAGGGAAATCGTTGGGGTAAAGCCGGTGACCCGGGCCAGGGCGCTGGCATCGGCACAGGTGGCCAGCACATCACCCGGCTGCAGTGGCAGCAACTCGATCACCGCATCGCGCCCGAGGTGTTTTTCCAGCAGGGCCAGGTAGTCGAGCAGTTCCACAGGGCGTTGGCCGCCGATGTTGAACAGGCGCCAAGGCGCTGCGCTGCTGGCCGCATCGGGGCTGAAGGCGTCCCACTGCGCATCGGCGCGAGGCGGGTAGGGCAGCAGCCGCACCAGGCTTTCGACGATGTCGTCGATGTAGGTGAAGTCGCGCTGGTGCCGACCATGGTTGAACAACTGGATCGGCCGGCCTTCGCTGATGGCGCGGGCGAACTGCATCGGCGACATGTCCGGGCGGCCCCAGGGGCCATAGACGGTAAAGAAGCGCAGGCCACTGCAGGGGATGCCGAACAGATGGCTGTAGCTGTGCGCCATGGCCTCATTGGCCTTCTTGGTGGCGGCATACAACGACAGCGGATGATCGACTGCATCCTGCACCCGGTACGGGGTGCGCTGGTTGGCGCCATACACCGAGCTGGACGAGGCATACAGCAGGTGCTGCACCGGGTGGCGCCGGCAGCCTTCGAGAATGTTCAGGAAACCCGCCAGGTTGCTGTCCAGGTAGGCCTGGGGATTCTGCAGCGAGTAGCGCACACCCGCTTGCGCTGCCAGGTGCACCACCACCTCGGGGCGCTCCTTGGCGAACAGCCGGGCCATGGCGTCGCGGTCGGCAAGGTCCAGGCGGTGCAGCGCAAAGTCACCGACGCTCTGGCGCACCCAGTGCACGCGGGCATGCTTGAGCGACGGATCGTAATAGTCGTTGAAGTTGTCCAGGCCCAGCACCTCATGGCCGTCGCCCAGCAGGCGCAGGCAGGTGTGGGCACCGATGAAACCGGCGGCGCCGGTGACCAGCACTTTCATGGCGCGCCGACCTGCGGGGCATTCTGGTCGGGTGCGACCTGGCGCAGGCCGATGCCGCTGTAGTGCAGGCCGTGGGCGGCGACCTGCTCGGGGTTGTACAGGTTGCGGCCGTCGATGATCACCCGGGCGCGCAGCTTGCTGGCCAGCAGCGAGAAATCCACCACGCGGAAGTTCTTCCACTCTGTGCAGATCACCAGGGCGTCGGCGTCCTGCAGGGTGTCGTCGCGGGTGGCGCACAGTTGCAGGTCGTCGCGGTAGCCGTACAGGCGCCGGCATTCGTCCATCGCCTCGGGATCATAGGCCCGCACGGTGGCGCCTTCGTCCCACAGCGCTTCCATCAGGTAGCGGCTCGGTGCTTCGCGCATGTCGTCGGTGTTGGGCTTGAAGGCCAGGCCCCACAGTGCGATGGACTTGCCGCGCAGCCCGCCCAGGCGCTGCTGGAGCTTGGCGAACAGGATGCGCCGCTGCCGGTCGTTGACTTCGTTGACGCTCTGCAGCAGGCGCAGGGGCATGCCGCTGTGTTCGGCGGTGTGCAGCAGGGCCTTGATGTCCTTGGGGAAGCATGAACCGCCAAAACCGCAGCCGGGGTAGATGAAGTGGTAGCCGATGCGTGGGTCCGACCCGATGCCGCGGCGCACCGCCTCGATGTCGGCACCCAGGTGCTCGCTGAGGTTGGCCAGTTCGTTCATGAAGCTGATACGCGTGGCGAGCATGGCGTTGGCGGCGTACTTGGTCAGCTCGGCGCTGCGGTTGTCCATGAACATCAGCTTTTCGTGGTTGCGGCAGAAGGGCGCGTAGAGTTCGGCAAGCTGGTCGTGGGCGACCTGGTCATGGGTGCCGACGATGATCCGGTCGGGGCGCATGCAGTCGGCCAGAGCGCTGCCTTCCTTGAGGAATTCGGGGTTGGACACCACGCGCACCTGCAACTTGCCCTTGCCCAGGCGCTGCAGTTCGGCGCGGGCAAGGGCCTCGACCTGGTCGGCAGTGCCGACCGGCACCGTGGATTTGACGATCAGGGTACGGTCGGTCTCCATCAGCTCGGCAATCTTCCGGGTGACGTCGAGCACATGGCTCAGGTCGGCCGAGCCGTCCTCGTCAGGTGGGGTGCCGACGGCGATGAAGATCAGTTCGGCATGGCTGACCGCATCGCTGGCCTGGGTACTGAACAGCAGGCGATCTTCCTTGATGTTGTCTTCCAGCAGGCCCGACAGGCCCGGCTCGCTGATCGGCGGGACGCCCTGGCGCAGTTGGTTGATCTTGTGGGCATCCACGTCCACGCACAGGACCCGGTGGCCAACGTCGGCAAGCGCTGCCGCTTGTACCAGTCCTACGTAGCCAGTGCCAAAAACGCTCACGTCCATGTCGGCGTGCCTCGTATGGATGAGTAAGGGGTATGAAACAGTGGTGTGATTTCTGTATAGCTCAGCTCGCGGGAAATGCGTCAAACCAATGGCATGTTTCGTCGCATTTACAGACGCCAAGCAAAACGGCCACTGGCCATCAACCCTTTGTCAATCCGGGGTTTAGCGTTGAAAGCTACTGGCAGTTGGCCGTTCGACGAACTGATGAACGGTTGCAGGCCGCGTATAATGCGGGCTTATGACGATAGAGCGTCTCAACCGCGTTACGTTTTTTGCGCCAGAATATGGCGTTGCGATATCGCCGGAAAATTGACATTTTCGCCTTGTGATTTGTTTCAGGACTGCTACGGTGTGAATGGAAACCCATGACCGGAGTGGTCGAATCATGCGCGGATGGATCAAGCTGGCCCTGCTGTTCATCTACCTGGCGAGCTTTCATGGCTATTACCGGGAGCGGATAGAAGCACTGGGTCTTGGCCTGCCGTTGCTGCTTTACCTGGGCGTGGCCGGGGTGCTGGTGGTGGGGCTGCTGCTGGCGGCGTGGATTCGCCCGGCTTGGCTGCGCTGGGCGCTGGCGGCGGCTTTTGCGGTGAGTGCGCTGTTCTTCGATGCTTATCTGCGAATCACCGATTCCTACCTCACCTATAGTGCGTTCGTGTCCATGGTGTATGCCGGTGGCTTCATCCAGGAAGCACTGGAGCAGTACCACTATGCAATCACCTTGGCGGCGTTCAGCGCGCTGCTTGTGCTGTTGGGTGTGGGCTTGCGGCCGGGCCCTGTGCCGCGCTTGCCGCGCCTGGTGCCGGTTGTCGCGCCGTTTCTGGCGCTGGCGTTGCTGATCGGCGTGCTGTTCATCCGCGCCGGCGAGGGTGCCCGTGGCCTGCCAGTGATGTACACACCCTTGGCTTACCTGAGCCTGTTCGGCTACGAGGCGCTGCACGACCGTGTCGGCCCACGCGAGCCGGTGAGCCTGGCGCAGTCCGGCAAGCCGATGGCGCGCGATATCGTGCTGATCATCGACGAAAGCATTTCGGGCAACTACCTGGACCTCAATACCCCAGCAGGCGTGGCGACTCACCTGCTGCAGCCGCAGCCAGGGGTGAGTATCTTCAACTACGGCTACGCCGCTTCGGTGGCCAACTGCAGCGCCGACACCAACGTCACCCTGCGTTATGGCGGCACCCGCAGCGATTACCTGCGCATCAACTCGACCCAGCCGTCGATCTGGCAATACGCCAAGCGTGCGGGGCTGGGCACGGTGTACATCGATGCCCAGCGCACCGGTGGCAACCTGCAGAACCTGATGGACGACAACGAAAAGCGCGACATCGACCGCTTCGTCCAGTTCGATGACACTCCCGTGGTGCAGCGCGACATGGCGGCGCTGGAGCAACTGGTCAGCCTGCTCAAGGATGGCCAGCCGCAACTGATCGTGATCAACAAGGTTGGCGCGCATTTCCCGGTGCACGACAAATACCCCGACGCCTTCCTGACCTACCAGCCGGCATTGCCGCGCGGGCATTTCACCGATGTGGCCGACACCGGCACGCGTGAAGGCTTCGATGGGCGCCCCGAAGACTGGGTGCTGTATCGCAACGCGTACCGCAATACGCTGGGCTGGAACGTGGGTGAGTTCTTCCGCCGCCTGTTCGCCGAGGCCGACCTGAGCCAGGCGGTGCTGATCTATACCTCCGACCATGGGCAGGACCTGCATGAACGCGGCAATCCGGGCCTGAACACTCACTGCGACAGCGAGCCGGTGATGGAGGAGGGGCTGGTGCCGCTGGTGGTGATTCAGGGCGAGGGCGTCAAGGCCCTGGACTGGCAGGCGCACCTGGCACAGAACCGCAACGCCTCCAGCCACTACAACATCTACCCTACGCTGCTGAAGTTGCTCGGCTATGACGCCGCAGCCGTCACCCGCACATACGGCCAGGCGCTGGATGTGCCGACCGACGATCCGTTCACCTTCAACGTGCGCTTCAACGCACGGCTGGGCGCCAAGCCGGACTTTCGTCACATCGACCTCAGCCAGGTGGTGACCCCTGACCAGGCCAAGGGCGTAGCGGTGACGGCGGCGCCCTGAGCGTTCAGCCAGGCCCCAGCATCGGGGAATCGGGTGGGGGATGGACATGGATGTCGCTGCCGTGTTGTTCATAAGATTCTGATTTTGCTGAGTTTTCTCAATGGCATGACGCTTGCTTTGCCCTCAGGGAGTGCTCATATCCCGCAAGAGGGGACCGCGCATGAACAGGAAGACTCGCCCCGCCTACCTGGGGCTGTTGCTGGGGGTAGCGCTGATCGGCCTGGGTGTCGCCTACGAGAAACTCTGGTGCGATCCCCGCGAACTGCTGCAGGCGCCTGCCGACCCGCAGGCCCTGCATCGGCTCAGCCGCGAGGGCGTGACCGTAGAGTTCGAGGCGCGGGCAATGGACGGCGGCGAGCTGCGTGAAGGCAGCTTCGCCAACGTGCGGTTCAAGCTCAGCGACCAGGCCAGCGGCCGACCGCTGTCGGGCATGGCGCCGGGGGCCTGGCTCGATCCGGCGCAGTCGGCGCCACCGGGCGATCGCGACAGCAGTTGCAAGGCGCGGGTCGCGTTGTTTCTCAAGAGCAGCATCGGCGCACGGCCGTTGCTCGACCTCAACAGTTACTTTCTGCTGGTGCTGAACAAGGATGCCAGCCTCACCGTGATCGACCCGACGGTGTCGGTGGGCGGTGTCACCAGTACCCTGGCGCGCATTGACCTGCCGGGGCGGCCGATGGACTGGGCGGCCAGCAGCGACGACAAGCAGGTGTTCGTCTCGCTGCCCGAGCGCGGCCAGGTGGCGCTGATCGATACCGAGACCTTCCGCCGCACGGCCCTGCTGGAGGCCGGCGAACAGCCGGTGCGCGTCGCCCTGCAACCGGACCAGCGACGCCTGTGGGTTGGCAACAACAGCGCGGACCCAGCCAAGGGAGGGGTCACCGTGATCGATGTGCCCAGCCGCAGCACGCTGAAATCCTTCGCCACCGGCTCCGGCCATCATGAGATCGCCTTCAGCGGCGACTCGCGCTTCGCCTTCGTCAGCAACCGCGACGGCGGCACCCTGAGTGTCATCGACATCGCCGACATGCGCCTGCTCAAGACCCTGGAGGTCGGCCCGCATCCACTGTCGGTGAGCTACTCGGCGTTGTCCCAGGCGGTCTATGTGGTCGATGGCCAGGAGGGCACGGTGCGGGTGATCGATGCGCGCAGCCATCAACTGCGCCATACGGTCAAGGCCGAGCAGGGGCTGGGGCCGATGCGCTTCAGTGGTGACGGGCGCTACGGTATCGTCCTCAACACCCTGGAAAACCAGGCGTTGGTGATCGATGCGAGCACCGATACGCTGATCCACCGTATTCCGGTGGCCGCCGAGCCTTACCAGCTGACCTTCACCAAGGGTTATGCCTATGTGCGTGGCCTGGCCTCGCCCAAGGTCAGCATGATCAACCTGTCGAGCCTCGGCGAAGGGCGCACACCGATCGTCCAGGGCTTCGAGGCCGGACCCGCTGCGCCGCGCCAGGCAGGTGACCTGCCGCTGGCCCAAGGGGTGAGCGTGTCGCGGGACGACAACTCGGTGTTCGTGGTCAATCCGGTGGACAACACCACCTATTTCTACGCCGAGGGCATGAATGCGCCGATGTCCGGCTACAACAACCGTGGCCATCAGGCGCGCGCGGCCATGGTCATCGACCGCAGTCTGCGCGAGCTCGCACCGGGGGTGTACGGCTCGACCGTGAAGATGCCGGCGGCCGGCACCTTCGATGTGGCCTTTCTGCTCAACCAGCCGCAGATCATCCATTGCTTCAGCACCGAGGTGGCCGCGCTGCCGCAGGCGAGCCGACGCAAGGGCGTGCATGCCGAATTCATCGGCACCGACCAGCCGCACCTGCAGGGCCGCCCCTTCATCGCCCGGGTGCGCATCCTCGGTCACGACGGCACGCCGCGCGTCGGGCTGAGCGACCTGAGCCTGCGCTACTTCCTCGCGCCCTCGTCGTTGCCGCGCAGCGTCCCGTTCCAGGACATGGGCGAGGGTGTCTACCAGGCCTCGCTGCAGCTGGGCGAGGCCGGTGCCTGGTACCTGCATGTGCAGTCGCCCACCCTCGGGCGCCGCTTCGCCGAAGAAAACTACACCAGCCTGCGCGTGTTGCCCGCCGCAGCGTCCACCGCTTCCCAAGGGGAATCCAGGAGTGTTCGATGAACCGCAATCATGCCGCCGGACTGCTTGCCCTGAGCCTGGCACTGACCAGCCACCTGGCCTTCGCCCATGGCGGCCACGACCATGGCGGCAAGCCTGAACCGGCGCCTGTGGCGCGCCAGGAAAAGGCCAGCGTGCGCTTTGCCGATGTCTCGCTGCTCGACCAGAACGGCATGCCGGTGCGACTGGAAAAGGACCTGGTCGGCGAGCACCTGGTGGTCATGGGCTTCATCTACACCAGCTGCACCACCGTGTGCCCGGTGGTGTCCTCGATCATGAGCAAGGTCCAGCAACAACTGGGCGGCCGGGTGGGCGAGGAGATCCGGTTGGTGTCGATCAGCGTCGATCCGCAGCGTGACGATTCCAGTCGCCTGCTGGGCTACGCCAAGGCGTTCCAGCATGGCCCGGGCTGGAGCTGGCTGACTGGCTCGCCCTACGCGATCAGCGAAACCCTCAAGGGGCTGGGCAGCTTCAGTGCCGACCTGACCCAGCATCCGCCGCTGATCCTGGTCGGTGACGGGCGCACCGGTCACTGGACGCGTTACTACGGCTTCACCGACCCCAACGTGCTGATCGCCGAGATCAATCGCCTGGGCGCCCGCCGGGTCCATGCCAAGAGCACCGCCATCGCCGGCCAGGAGGTTCAGCCATGAGCAGCTTCAGTTCCCGCCACGGTGGCATGCGCAGCCTCGACTGGCTGACCCTCGGCGCCTGCCTGTGGATTTTCGCCTCGATGGCCCTGGCCCATGAAGGGCATACCCCGCAGCCACAACCGGCGCCGCCGACCATGGCCAGCGGTGCAGGCACCCGTGATGCGCAGACCTGGTTCACCGACACCCTGCTCAAGGACCAGAATGGCCGGGAGCTGCGTTTCTACAGCGACGTGCTCAAGGACAAGGTGGTGATGCTCAATGTCATCTTCACCCACTGCAACGACGCCTGCCCGCTGATCACCCGCAAGCTGCGCGAAGTCCGCGAAGCGATGGGCCCGCAGTTGGCGGCGCAGGTGACCTTCGTCTCGCTCAGCAGCGATCCGCTCAACGATACCCCCGAGGTGCTCAAGGCCTTCGCCGAGAAGCAGGGCGTGGACGGGCCGAACTGGCTGTTCCTGACCGGCGACAAGGCCCGTGTCGACCTGGTGCTGGGGCGGTTGGGGCAGTTCCTGCCCAGCCCCGAGCAGCACTCCACCCAGCTGATTGCCGGCGACGTGGCAGGCAAGCGCTGGAGCAAGATCCGACCTGACGCTCCCCCTGCGGCCATCGCCCAGCGTCTGCAACTGCTGGCCCAGCCGCTGGCGGGACGGTGAGCCATGGGCATCCGTGCGGCAATGGCCCGGGTGTGGCTGGGTGTGGCGCTGGCCCTCTGCGGCCCGGTGCAGGCGCTGGACCTTACGCCGGAGCAAGCCGCTGGCAGGCGGCTGTACCGCGAAGGGCTTTCCAGCAGCGATGCGCAATTGTTCGCGCGGGTCGGCGCCAGCGACATGCGCGTGCCGGCCAGTGTGCTGCCGTGCGCCAGCTGCCACGGCAATGACGGTCGTGGCCGTGCCGAGGGCGGCGTGCGTGCGCCTGACCTGGACTGGCAGCGCCTGGCCCTGGGGCAGGGTGAGCGCCAGAGCAATGCCCGGCGCTACCCGGCCTACGATGACGCCAGCCTGGCGCGGGCGATCCAGCGCGGCATCGATCCGGGCGGCAATCGCCTCGATTCGGCCATGCCGCGTTTCGACCTGACCCTGGCCGACCAGCGCAACCTCACCGCGTACCTCAAGCGGCTGGGTGAGGACCGTGATCCGGGGGTAGAGGAGGGCATCCTGCGCCTGGGCACCCTGCTGCCGAACGACGGGCCGCTGGCCGAAGCAGGACGGGTGGTGCGCGCGGTACTGGAAGACGGCATCGAGCAGCTCAATCGTCAGGGCGGCGTGCATGGCCGGCGCGTGCAACTGGTGAGCGCCGACCCGGGTCATGACCCCGCCAGTAGCACCCAGGCGCTGCAGTACCTGGCCGAGCGGGAGCGGGTCTTCGCCCTGGTCGCACCGCTGGCGCCGCTGCTCGTTGGCACCGCCCTGGAGCGTGCGGGGCTGCCAATGATCGGCAGTACGCCGCGTGGCGGCGGCAATGCGCTGCTGTTCGACCCGATGCCGGACGCCGTGCAGCAGTTGCTCAGCGTTGCCCGGCATGCGCGCGACGCACTGGGCCTGGCGCCTGATGCGCTGCAGGTGGTGTACGCCGGCGACGGGCAGTCGGCATCGGCCGAGCGCCTGCGTCAGCGTCTGGTGCAGATGGGCTGGGCGCCTGGGCCCGTGCAGGCGTTCCAGGGGCAGGCAATCGCGGGCGAGGGCATCGTCTTTCTCGGGCGGGCGCAGGCCTTTGCCGAACTCGCCGCCACGCTGCAGGCGGCAGGGCACAGCCCCTATCTGTTTGCTGCATCCGGCCAGGTGGCCAGTGCCGTCGGCCAGTTGTCGCCGCAATGGTCGCAGCGTGTCTGGTTGAGCTACCCGTTCGTGCCCGATGACTGGACCGAACAAGGCCGTGCTGCGTTGCTCGGTGTGCAACAGCGCCAGGGGCTGGATCCGCGGCAGGCTTCGGTGCAGGTCGGGGCCCTGTGTGCCTGGCGCTTGCTGGTCGAGGCGTTGAAGCAGGTGGGGCGCGATGCCAGCCGCGAGCAATTGCGCGTGGTACTGGAGCAACTGCACGACATCGACACCGGCCTGACCCCGCCGCTGGGCTTCGGGCCCGGACGTCGACAGGGCCTGGCGGGCGCCCATGTGGTGGCGGTCACCTTGCCGGGGCCGGAATTCAGCACCGTCGCACCTTACCGCCCATTGCCAGACCTGCCTTGAGAGGAACCCGCCATGCGTATCCTGCTGCTGTGCCTGCTGCTGGCGCTTGCCCAGGCGAGCCGTGCCGATCTCGCGGTGGCGCGGGTCAACGGTGTGGAGATCGGCGTCGTGCGCCTGGAAGGCTATTTCAGCGAGTACCTTCAGGCCCAGGGGCGGGCGTTGACCAGCATCCGCAATCCGACGCTGTACAAGCGCCTGCGCGACCAGGCGCTGGACGAGTTGATCGACAAGGAGCTGCTGTGGCAGGAGGCACAACGCCAGGGCATCACGGTCAGCGACGACCAGGTGTCGGCCCAGGTCGGCCAGCTCGAGGCGGCCTTCGGCAGCCCGGCGGTGTTCGAGCGGCGCCTGGTTGAGGCGGGTTTCGATAGGGCGAGCTTCGCTGACTACACTCGTCATGAGATGGCCGCCCAGCAGGTCTACGCGCGCCTGAGCCAGGTCGATGAGCCCAGCCAGGGCGAGATCGCCGCGTTCTACCAGGCGCACCGAGAAAAGCTGCAAGGCCAGCAGAACCAAAGTGCTAATGCTTCAGTCTTAGCTGAACAGGGCCTGGCCATGGCCAGGGATGCACTTGTCGCGCAGTTGCAGGCCCAGGCGCGGCAATCGGTGCGCCAACGTTTGCGCCAATCCGCTATCGTGGAGCGCGCCGACTGAGCCCCGACAGTGGCAGTTCCCCAACAGTGGGGAATGGCTCCAAGGCAAAGTGCTATCAGACTCCCCGGAAGTGGGTAATCTCCGGCATGCGTCATAGGGTCGATACAGCAAGATCAATGACTTACACGTGGTGCGACATGACTTTTCACGCCTGGCACGAAGCCTGCTCAAGCCTCTACAAGGCCGCACTTCGCAGACCGGGAAACCGGGCAGTTCATGGGAGTGGACCTTGGTGAACAGAGTTTTGGTAGTCGACGACGAACAGACCCTTGCGCAGAACCTGCAAGCGTATCTGCAGGCGCAAGGCCTGGACGTCCATGTTGCCCACGACGGTGCCGAAGGGATCGAGCTGGCTCAGCGCCAGGCACCGGATGTGATCGTGCTGGATTATCGCTTGCCCGACATGGAGGGGTTTCAGGTTCTGGAGACCGTACGCAGGAACAGGCAGTGCCACTTCGTGCTGATCACTGCGCACCCGACCGCCGAGGTCCGTGAGCGCGCCGCCGAGCTGGGTGTCACGCATGTCCTGTTCAAGCCGTTCCCACTGGCGGAACTGGCCCGTGCGGTATTCGACCTGATGGGCATCGAGCGCCAGCGCAGGGCGACGGACAATCCGGCCGAAGGGTTCGTCGAGCGACGCCAGAGCAGGAACCAGACGTTCCCCCTGCAGTTGTACGATGGCAGCTGGGTCCTGGCCGAACGCCGACGCAACGGCGCCAAGCCGCCCGGACCTGACGACGACCAACTGCTCACCGGGGAATAGCGGCGCCCGCGGCCATTCCCTCAGCCTGCGACGCGCCCCTGAGCGGAGTCGCAGGCCATGTCCGAAGCCTTTGATGCAGTCAGTAGCGGCCCTTTGGCGGGGGCCCTGCAATACCCCCGCGAACTGCTGGCCCGCGCCCGCAACACGTCTGGTGACGAGCGCCTGCTCACTTGCCTGGAGCGTCTGTCCTGCGATACTCCGGCCGCCTTCACCCAGCGTCTGGCCACAACCCTCCATTACCCGAGCCTCGACACCCAGGCCCTGTTCGCCAGCCAGCCGCGTTTCGAATGCGTGAGCCTGGCCCAGTGCCTCAAGCGCGAGTTCGTCATGGTGGAGCAGGGCGGTCAACTGATCGGCGTGTTCGCCGACCCCTTCGATCCCGCCCGACTGGCCTGGATCGACGATTGCCTGCAAGGTGCGCCGCTGTACCTGGCGCACGCCGCCGACATTGCCACCTTCCTTGCCCGCCACGAAGAAAGCTTCCACGCCGTCGATGCCCTGGGCCATGACGGCGAAACCGGCGTCGAAGGCGATGCCTTGCAGCGCCTGTCGCTGACCAGCATCAGCGAGGACCAGAGCCGGGTGGTCAAGCTGGTCAACTCCACGCTGTACGATGCGCTCAAGCTGCATGCCAGCGACATCCACCTGGGCATGACCGGCCAGGGCCTGACCATCAAGTACCGAATCGACGGCGTGCTCAACGGCGCCGGCAAGGCCAGCGGCAGCGCTTTCGCCGACCAGGTGATCTCGCGCATCAAGGTCATGGCCGAACTCGACATCGGCGAAAAACGCGTGCCCCAGGATGGCCGCTTCAAGGTCGCCATCGGCGAACGCCAGATCGACTTTCGCGTGTCGATCATGCCGAGCATCTTCGGCGAAGACGCGGTGCTGCGGGTGCTCGACAAGCAGGACCTTTCCGACCAGGTCAGCGGTGTGCGCCTGCAGGCGCTGGGGTTCGCCGACGACACCCTGCGCGCCCTGCGCCGCCTGGCCAGCGAACCGTACGGCATGATCCTGGTCACCGGCCCTACCGGCAGCGGCAAGACCACCACCCTCTACGCCATGATCAGCGAGATCAACCACGGCGTGGACAAGATCATCACCATCGAAGACCCGGTGGAGTACCAGCTCCCCGGCGTGTTGCAGATACCGGTGAACGAGAAGAAGGGCCTGACATTTTCCCGTGGCTTGCGCTCGATCCTGCGCCACGACCCGGACAAGATCCTGGTCGGCGAGATCCGTGACCCGGACACCGCGCAGATCGCCGTGCAGTCGGCCCTTACCGGGCATCTGGTGTTCACCACCATCCACGCCAACAACGTGTTCGACGTGATCGGCCGCTTCAGCCAGATGCAGGTCGATCCCTACAGCTTCGTCTCGGCGCTCAACGCCGTGCTGGCCCAGCGCCTGATTCGCCTGGCCTGCCCGCAGTGTGCCCGTGAGCACACCCCGGACGACGAATTGCTGGCTGCCTCCGGGCTGACCCGCGACCGTATCGACGGCTGGCGCTTCGTCCGTGCCCAGGGGTGCGGCCAGTGCCGTGGCAGCGGCTATCGCGGGCGCAGTGCGATTGCCGAGCTGCTGCACCTGGACGATGACCTGCGGCAGATGATCGTCGAACGCCGTCCGCTTTCGCAGATCAGGCAACTGGCCTGCCAGCGCGGCTTGCGCCTGCTGCGCGCGTCGGCGCTGGACCTGGTCCGCGAGGGCCGTACCACACTCGAGGAGATCAACCGTGTCACATTCATTGCGTGATCCTGACAGATACTGCGCCGTGCTCGGTGCCGAGGGTGTCGGCCTGGGCCGGTGGCACGGGCGGCAACACCAATGGCTGGGCAGCCGCGACTTCACCTGCGACGCCACCCAGCCGGCCTGGGGGCCGGCGCTGGACACCTTGGCGGCACTGCTAACCGAGCACGCACCTCGGGGGGCGGCACTGCGGGTGGTGCTGTCGGCGCGCTACAGCCGTTTCTGCCTGGTGCCCTGGAGCGATGCCATCGGCCACCCGGGGGAGCTGCAGGCCTATGCCCGGGCCTGCTTCGAGAGCCTCTACGGCCAGCCGCTGGACGACTGGCGCATCGTGCTCTCACCGGAGCCTGCCGGTGCTGCGCGCATCGCCACCGCGCTGCCCGAGGCCCTGCTGCAGGGGCTGCAGGCGCTGGGTGTGCAAAGCCACCTGAAGCTGCGTTCGGTGCAGCCGTACCTGATGGCGGCCTATAACCGTTGCTCGGCGCAGCTGGGCCAGGGCGATTTTCTCTTCGTCCTCGCCGAACCCCGGCGCAGCGTGCTGTTGCTGGCTGCCGGTGGTGCCTGGCAGCAGGTGCTGGCGCAGGGCTGCGCCGACAGCGACCAGGCGCTCAAGGCCTTGATCGAACGCACCTGCGAGCTGTACGGCGAGCCACTGCCACAGGTCTACCTGCATGCCCCAGGGCGCGCAGACATCGCCGAACTGGGCGCGGTGCAATTGTGCGCAGCGGCAGGCGACGCTGACCCGTTGCACGCCATGTGGCGGGCGGTGGCCTGACATGCGCCGCCTCGACCTGGAATTCCAACCCCGGCGCAGCAGCGCACTGGCCTGGTCGCTGCTGGCCCTGGGCAGTGCCGTGGTGGCGCTGCTGTTGGTACTGCACCAGCAGTTGCAGCACGAACAACTGGCGCTGGACGGTCGCGTCCATGAGCTGGAAATCAAGCTCGGCCGGCGCCCGGCCACCGCCGCGCCGCAGACCAGTGCCGCCAGTCGCGAACAGGCTGAGCAACTGGCCCAGATGCGCAGTGTCTCGCAGCAGTTGCAACGGCCTTGGGAGCAACTGTTCGCCATGCTCGAGGCCATGCCCCAGGAAGACGTCGCGCTGCTGGCCCTGACGCCGGATGCACGCAAGGGCCAGGTACGCATCAGCGCCGAGGCTCGCAACCTGGAGGCGATGCTGCAGTACCACCAGCGCCTGGAGCGTAGCGCCGAGCTGCGCGATGTGTCGCTGCTCAACCACGAAGTGCTGGCCGGCCAGGCTGAACACCCGGTGCGCTTCAACCTCACCGCCACCTGGGAGACCGGTCATGCGCGTCCCTAGCCTGATTCTTCATGAACGCCTGCGCGCGATGGGTCGGGCAGGGCTGGCCGCACTGCTGACCGGAGTGCTCGCGCTGATCATGGCGGTCGCCGTGGTGTTGCCTCAGTGGCAGGCCGTGCGCGAATTGCGCGCCAGCGAGGCCGATGCCAGCGTGCAGGTACAGCGCCTGGGACGAGGCGAGTTGAAGATTGCCGCCAAGCCCGAGCAGCAGACCCTCGACAGCCTGCGCCAGCAACTGCCCGGTCAGCCCCAGGCCAGCGCGCTGATCGAGCGCCTGTACCACCTTGCCAGCGCCGAACGCATCAGCCTGGCTCGCGGCGAGTACGCGCTGGGTATCGATCCGAAGACCCAGCTGGTGCGCTACCAGATTGTCCTGCCGGTGCGCGGCAGCTACCCGCAGATCCGCGGTTTTCTCCAGGCGCTGCTCGGCCAGTTGCCGACCCTGGTGCTCGAAGACCTGGAGCTGCAACGCAAACGCATTGGTGACCGGGAACTCAACGGTCGCGTGCGCATGACCCTTTACCTGTCGAGGTCGTGATGAACACTCAGCGCGTAGTGATGTGGGCGGGTTTCCTCGGTGTGAGCGCGCTGTTGGCGTGGGCGCCGGGGCACTGGTTCGGCGGGGAGGAGGGGGTGTCGCTATCGCGGGACAAGCCCGCTCCCACACAGGCAACTGCGCATGACACGCCCGCTGTGGGAGCGGGCTTGTCCCGCGATGGCGTCGGCACTGCCCCCGCCTCCGGCGACCTGTTCCCCGCCCAGCGCTGGGCCGCCGCCCCGACCCTGGCCAGCGTCACCGAGCAACCCATCCCCCCGGCACCGCTAGCCCCGGTAGCCGCCAGTGCCCCGGCCCTGCCTTTCCAGTTCGTCGGCCGCCTGGACGACCGTGACGACCTGCAGATCTTCCTGCAGAACGGCGAGAAGCTCTACGTCGTGCGCCAGGGCGATGTGATCGAGGACACCTACCGCCTCGACCGGGTCTCGGCCAGCGAGCTGAGCCTGGTCTACCTGCCGTTGCACCAGTCGCAGACCTTGTCTGTGGGGAGCGCACCATGAAACCGTCGAAGCTGTGCAAGCCTGCCCCGTTCATGCTCCTGGCCCTGTGCGTGGCCCTGGTGGGTTGTGGCTCCAGTGGCACGCGCAAGGACAGCGCCGAGTTGATCAAGGAAGGCCAGTACGAAGCCGGGATCGCCTTGCTCGAACAGGCCCTGCGTGAAGATCCGCGTGACACCGAACTCAACATCGCCCTGGCCCACGGTCGCCAGCAGGCGGTCGAGGCCTTGCTGGCCCAGGCCGACAGTGACCGCGTGCGCCACGACTTCGCCGGTGCACGCATGGGCTACGGTCGGGTCCTGACCCTGGAGCCGAACAATCGCCGCGCCCAGGAAGGGCTGCGCCAACTGGAGCTGATCCGCACCCTCGACGACCGCGTTGCCCTCGGCCAGGCGGCCTTGCGCCAGGGCGACCTGTTCGGCGCCGAGCGCTACATGCGCGAAGTGCTGCGCCTGGACCCGCAGAACCAGAAGGGCCAGATCCTGCGCAGCGACATCGAGAACGTCCAGGCCCGTACTGCCCAACCCTTCCCGCAACTGCGCAGCAAGCTCGAGCGCCCGGTCACCCTGGAATTTCGCGATGCCAACCTCAAGACCATCTTCGAGGTGCTGGCCCAGGTCGCCGGGATCAACTTCATCTTCGACAAGGATCTGCGCCCGGACATGAAGGCGACGATCTTCGTGCGCGAGGTGCGTATCGAGGACGCCGTGGCCCTGCTGCTGGAGCAGAACCAGTTGCGCCAGAAGATCGTCAACGACAACACCCTGCTGGTCTACCCCGACTCGCCGCAGAAGACCAAGGACTACCAGGAACTGGTCATGCGCACTTTCTACCTGACCAGCATCGATGCCAACACCGCGCTGAACATGGTCAAGACTTTGCTCAAGACCCGGGATGTATTCGTCGACGAGCGCCTCAACACCCTGACCCTGCGCGACACCCCCGATGCCGTGCGCATGGCCGAGAAGCTGCTGCAGTCTCAGGACCAGTCCAACCCCGAGGTGGTGCTGGAAGTGGAGGTGATGGAGGTGGCGCGTTCGCGCATCCTCGACCTCGGCCTGCAATGGCCCAACACCTTCGGGGTGATCAACAGCGACGGCAGCGCGGTGGGTGTGCTCGACCAGCTGCGCGGGATCAACTCCAGCCGCATCACCATATCCCCGTCGCCGCAGGCCAAGATCAACGCCCAGGACAAGGACATCAACACCCTGGCAAGCCCGGTGATCCGCGTCAGCAACCGCGAGCAGGCGCGCATCCACATCGGTCAGCGGGTGCCGATCATCAGCGCCACCTCGGTGCCGTCTACCCAGGGGCCGGTCATTACCGAGAGCGTGACCTACCTCGATGTCGGCCTGAAGCTCGAAGTCCAGCCGACCGTGCACCTGAACAACGAAGTGGCGATCAAGGTGGCGCTGGAAGTGAGCAATGCCACGCCGCTGGAGCCGACCCGTCAGGGCACCATCCCGGTCCAGGTCGATACCCGCAACGCCCAGACCAGCCTGCGCCTGCACGATGGCGAGACCCAGGTACTGGCAGGCCTGGTGCGCAACGACCATAACGCCAGCGGCAACAAGATCCCGGGCCTTGGCGACATTCCGGGGCTGGGCCGGCTGTTCGGCAGCAACAAGGATGACATGAGCAAGTCCGAACTGGTGCTGGCGATCACCCCGCGCATCGTGCGTAACCTGCCTTACCAGAGCCCGTCGGACATGGAGTTCGCCACCGGCACCGAGTCGGCCCTGCAGGTCCGCCAACTGGCGCAGCCACTGCCAGCCGATGTCGTGCCCAGTGATACCCCCAGCGAGGCTGCGCCGGTGATCGAGGGGCAGATGGCGGTGGTGCCTCGGAGCCCGCGGCCATGAAACGCCGCCAGCAGGGGTTCAGCCTGATCGAGGTGGTGCTCACCCTGGCGCTGCTCGGGTTGCTCGCCAGCATGGCCGCGCCCATGGCCGAAACCCTGGTGCGGCGCAACAAGGAGCAGCAGTTGCGCGAGGCGTTGTACCAGATCCGCGATGCCATCGACGCCTACAAGCGCGCTTTCGACGCCGGCTACATCGAGAAGCGCCTGAACGCCAGTGGCTACCCACCGAGCCTCGAGGTGCTGGTCGAAGGCGTGCGCGACGTGCGCAGCGCCAAGGGCGCGAAGTTCTATTTCCTGCGGCGCATCCCTCGCGATCCGCTGCGCGAGGCGCGGCGCGACGACCAGGGCGGCTGGGGCCTGCGCGCGTACGACAGCAGCGCCGACAACCCGCGTGAAGGCGAGGACGTGTTCGATGTGTACTCCAAGGCGCCGGGCAAGGGCCTGGACGGCACCCCCTACGGGCAATGGTGATGGCCATGAAACGCAACCGCGGTTTCACCCTGATCGAGTTGCTGGTGGTGATGGCGATCATCGCGACGTTGACGACCATCGCCATGCCGCGCTACTTCAACAGCCTGGAGGCGAGCCGCGAGGCGACCCTGCGCCAGAGCCTGGCCGTGTTGCGCGAGGCACTGGACCACTACTACGGCGACACCGGCCGCTATCCCGAGTCGCTGGAACAACTGGTCGAGCAGCGCTACCTGCGCAACACCCCGGTCGATCCGGTCAGCGAGCGCCGCGATGCCTGGCAGCTGGTGCCACCCCCCGAGGGGGTGGCCGGTGGTGTCGCCGACATCAAGAGCGGGGCAACGGGGAGGGCGCGTGATGGCAGCCTCTATGCCGAGTGGTAACGCCGGCTTCACCTACCTGGGCGTGTTGCTGCTGATCGCCACCAGCACCCTGGCCCTGGCCGCCACCGGCACGTTGTGGGCCACCAGCGCCCAGCGCGAGCGCGAGCGCCAGCTGCTGTGGGTCGGCGGCCAGTACGCCCAGGCGCTGCGCAGCTACTACCGCGCCTCGCCGGGGCTGGCCCAGTACCCGCAGGATCTGGCCGAGCTGCTGGAGGATAACCGCTTCCCGGCACCGCAGCGGCATATCCGCCGGCTGTACCGCGACCCGATCGGCGCCAGCGAGGACTGGGGCCTGATGCGTGCGATCGACGGCCGAATCACCGGGGTGTACAGCCGCTCGCAGGCCGCGCCGATCAAGCGCAGCGGCTTCAGCGCGCAGTGGTCGGGGTTCGAGGGGCTGGCGCACTACAGCGACTGGCAGTTCGTCGCCGAACAGGCCTTCACCGAGAGCGGCACTGGCCCGCGTCGGCACAGCGGCCCGGGAGAGGCGCCATGAAGCGCCTGGCCATCGCCCTGTGCCTGGCGCTGTCGCTGGCCCAGGCTGCGGCACGGGCCGGCAGCGAGGACGAAATGATGGGCTTCATCGTCGACAACACCATTTCGCACATCGGCCACGACTTCTACTCCGTGTTCACCGACCGCTTGCGTGCCACCAGCCGTCTGGACTTCAACCTGGTGGTGCGCGAACGACCCGATGCGCGCTGGGGCAGCCTGGTGACCGTGGAGCACGAACGCGAGGTGCTGTACCGGCGCTTCCTGCCACCGAACACCACGCAGCTCAACGACGAGGCCATCGCGGCCGCCGACCTGGTCCGCCAGCAGATCATTCAGCGCAAGCTGCAACGTCTGCTGCAGGACACCACCGATCTGGAGAGGGACGAGCTATGAACACCGCCATTTCACGCAGCATCGCCGCCTGCCTGCTGGCAACGGCCTTCGGGGCGCAGGCCACGGAGCTGGTCTACACCCCGGTCAACCCGGCCTTCGGTGGCAACCCGCTCAACGGCACCTGGCTGCTCAACAACGCTCAGGCGCAGAACGATCACGAAGACCCGAGCCTCAAGAGCCGCAGCTCGGCGTTTTCCGGCACCACGGCCCTGGAACGCTTCAGCAACCAGCTCGAGTCGCGGCTGCTCTCGCAGTTGCTCGACAACATCAACAACGGCCGGGCCGGCAGCCTGGCCACCGATTCGTTCCTGGTCGATGTGATCGATGACTCCGGTGCCCTGAGCATCCGCGTCACCGACCGTGCCACCGGGGAAATCTCGATCATCGAGGTCAGCGGCCTGAACCCCTGAGAGGGACTGGCCAACAGGGGAGACATGCCATGAAACGCCTGCTGAGCACACTGCTGATTCTCGCCACCCTGCAAGGTTGCGGCCTGCGTGAACCGATGCCTGCCGAGCAGGACGCCGAAACACCGACCCTGACCCCGCGTGCCTCGACCTATTACGACCTGCTCAAGATGCCGCGTCCCAAGGGCCGGCTGATGGCGGTGGTGTACGGTTTCCGCGATCAGACCGGGCAGTACAAGCCGACCCCGGCCAGTTCGTTTTCCACCAGCGTGACCCAGGGCGCGGCGAGCATGCTGATGGATGCCCTCAACGCCAGCGGATGGTTCGTGGTGCTCGAGCGCGAAGGGCTGCAGAACCTGCTGACCGAACGCAAGATCATCCGTGCCTCGCAGAAAAAGCCCGACGTGGCCGAGAACATCCAGGGCGAGTTGCCGCCGCTGCAGGCGGCCAACCTGATGCTCGAGGGCGGCATCATCGCCTACGACACCAACGTGCGCAGCGGCGGTGAAGGCGCGCGCTACCTGGGCATCGACATCGCCCGCGAGTATCGGGTCGACCAGGTCACGGTCAACCTGCGTGCGGTGGATGTGCGCACCGGGCAGGTGCTGGCCAACGTGATGACCAGCAAGACCATCTACTCGGTGGGGCGCAGCGCCGGGGTCTTCAAGTTCATCGAGTTCAAGAAACTGCTCGAAGCGGAGGTGGGCTACACCACCAACGAGCCGGCACAGTTGTGCGTGCTGTCGGCCATCGAGGCGGCGGTGGGGCACCTGCTGGCCCAGGGCATCGAGCGGCGGCTGTGGCAGGTGGCGGGCGATGGCAGCGGTGACAAGGCGGTGCTGGAACGGTACCTGGGGCAGTTCCAGCAGCCTTGATTCACGCGGCCCGCAGGCCTCAGTTGGCCCGTGCGGCGTTCAGTGCCCCGGCGCGCGACACGCGCAGGGCCACCAGGCTGCCCAGCACGATCACACCCGCCAGCGAGTACAGCGCCGCGTCCGTCGAGCCGGTCTGGTCCTTGATGAAGCCCACCAGATACGGGCTCAGGAAGCCGGCCATCTGGCCCACCGAGTTGATGATCGCCAGGCCCGCGACAGCGGCACTGGCGCTGAGCAGCGCGGTCGGCATCGGCCAGAACATCGGCAGGCCAGTCAGTGCGCCCATGGTGGCGATGGACAGGCCCAGGATGGCCACGGTCGGGTTGCTGGCGAAGTTGACCGCGATCAGCAGGCCGATGGCGCCCATCAGCATGGGCACCACCAGATGCCAGCGGCGTTCGTTGCGCAGGTCTGCCGAGCGGCCGACGAGGATCATGAACACCCCGGCCAGCAGGTAGGGGATCGCACTCAGCCAGCCGATCAGCAACGGGCTGTCGAAGCCCAGGTTCTTGATGATCGAGGGCAGCCAGAAGTTGATCGCATAGACACCGCTCTGGATGCAGAAGTAGACGAAGCCGAAGGTCCAGATCAGTGGGTTGGTCAGTACGGCCAGCACGCTGTCGCCGGTGGTGCTCGGCTTGCTCGCGGCATCGGCGGCGAGGTCCCTGGCGATCAGTTGGCGCTCGCTGTCCGACAGCCAGGCGGCCTTCTGATAGCCGTCGCTGAGCAGGAACACCGCGAGTATGCCCAGCGCCACGGTCGGCAAGCCCTGGATCAGGAACATCCACTGCCAGCCCGCCAGGCCGTGCTGGCCGGCGGCGAAGTGGTCGAGAATCCAGCCGGAGAACGGCCCGCCGAGCAGGCCCGAGACCGGGATCGCCGACATGAACAGGGCCATGATGCGCCCGCGCCGATCAGCCGGGAACCAGCGCGAGAGATACAGGACCACGCCGGGGAAGAACCCGGCTTCGGCGGCGCCGGTGAACAGGCGCAGCACGTAGAACTCCATCGGCGTGGTGACGAACAGCAGGCAGGTCGAGAGCGTGCCCCAGGCGATCATCATCACCGCGATCCAGCGCCGGGGGCCGAAGCGGTTGAGCGCCAGGTTGCTGGGCAGGCCGCAGAGCACGTAGCCGATGAAGAAGATCCCGGCGCCCAGGCCGTAGATGGTCTCGCTGAACTTCAGTGCGTCGAGCATCTGCAGCTTGGCGAAACCGACGTTGACGCGGTCCAGGTAGTTGAACAGGTAGCAGATGAAAATGAACGGGATCAACCGCAGGGTGATGCGCCGGTACAGCGCATTGCGGCTGGGGTCTTGGCCTTGGTCAGGGGCAGGGCTGTGTGCCATGATGAAATTCTCTGTTGTTATGGTTGTCACGCGGCGCCTGTCCCGGCGCTCGCCTGAAACGAGTCTCGGCGAGCAGGGCGCCGCTGTCTTTGTGCTTTTGCACAGCGTAGGGCACGCACGGCTGTGCTGCGGAACAAAGTCTGCCACTGCAAGGAACCCACATGTTCGAGCTAGACCACGACCTGGCCCAGGATATCGTCGACCGGGCGATGGCGATCCTGCCGTGCAACGTCAATGTCATGGACAGCCAGGGCCTGATCCTGGGCAGCGGCGAGCCAGAGCGCATCAACACTCGTCATGAGGGGGCACAACTGGTCCTGGCCAATGGGCGTATCGTCGAGCTCGACAGCGAGGCGGCCAAGTGCCTCAAGGGCGTGCAGCCGGGGGTGAACCTGCCGTTGATGCTCGACGACCGACTGATCGGCGTGCTCGGCCTGACCGGCGATCCGCAGCAACTGCGCACCTATGGCGAGCTGGTACGCATGACCGCCGAGATGCTCCTGGCCCAGCGTCACCTGCAGGTCGAACAGCAGTGGCGCCGGCAGCGCTGCGACGATCTATTGGCGCTGTTGCTGGGCGGCAGTGGCGATTCCCCCCGGCTGGTGGACGAAGCCCGGCAACTGGGGCTCAAGCCGCAACTGGCGCGGGTGCCTTGCCTGTTCGAGCTGGAGGGCGGCCCACCGGGCGAAGTCCTGTCGGCCTGGCTGAGCAGCCGTTATCCGGACAGCTGGTGCGTCAGCCCGGCGCGTCAATCGCTGCTCTGGTGCCGCCCGGCAACCGTGGCGCTGGACGAGGTGCGCCTGATCGAACGCTTGCAGCGCCATGGCTGGCAGGTCCAGCGCCTGGCCCTGGGCAGCGTGGCGCAGAGCCTGGAGCAGTTGCGACGAGGTTATCGCCGGGTCCGCGACTTGTTGGCCTATGGCCGCGAGATAGTGCCCGGCGAGCGCGTGCTGAGTTTGTCGCGCTACCGCTTGCCGGCGTTGCTCTGGCGTCATCGCAATGACGACGCCCTGGACGAATTGCTCGAACCGCTGCAACGCATCCGCGCCAAGGATGCCAGCGGGCAATTGCTCGCCACCCTGCGCGCCTGGTGCGCCCATGACGGACAAAGCCAGGCGTGCGCCGATGCCTTGGGGATCCATCGCAACAGCCTGCGTTATCGACTGGAGCGTATCGCTGAACTGGGCGAGGTGGATCCGCTGCGTCTGGAGGGGATGCTGAGCCTGTACCTGGGCTTGCAACTGCTGCCTGCCGAGTGAGCCTGGGGATTCGGGCGAAGGCATTTGCCCAAACAACCGGTCGGGCGTTTTGTGCATCCGACCGAGGCCGCTCTGGCGCACAACTGTCAGCATGCGGGCTAACAGGACCAGGAGATTCCCCATGAAAGTCGTCATCGCCCCCGATTCGTTCAAGGACAGCCTCGATGCCGCCGGTGTCGCCCGGGCGATCAGCGCCGGGCTGGCCAAGGTCTGGCCCGAGGCCGAGCGTGTCGAGTGCCCGATGGCCGATGGCGGTGAGGGCACCATGGAGGCGATCGTCGCGGCCACCGAGGGCGAGCAGCGCCGCCAGGTGGTGCGCGGTCCGCTGGGGGCGCCAGTGGAGGCGAGCTGGGGCTGGCTGGCGCAGAGCCGTACCGCCGTGATCGAGATGGCCCAGGCCAGTGGCATCCAGTTGCTGCCCAGCGGTGAGCGCGATGCCTGCCGCAGCAGCACCTGGGGCACCGGGGAGCTGATTGCCGCAGCCCTGGCGGCAGGTGCGCAGCGTATCGTGCTGGCCATCGGCGGCAGCGCCACCAACGACGCGGGCAGCGGCATGCTGCAGGCGCTGGGGCTGCGGCTGCTGGACAGCAAAGGCCAGGCATTGCCCGAGGGCGGCCTGGCCCTGACGCAACTGGCACGCATCGACGCCAGCGACCTCGACCCACGTCTGGCCGAGGTGCAGTTCGAGGTAGCGGCGGATGTCGACAACCCCTTGTGCGGCCCCAACGGCGCCTCGGCGATCTTCGGCCCGCAGAAGGGCGCCACGCCTGAGCAGGTGCTGCTGCTGGACCAGGCCCTGAGGCACTTTGCCGACCACTGCGCGCAGTTGCTGGGGGAGGATGTGCGTGAGTTTCCTGGTTGCGGTGCGGCCGGCGGCATGGGCTTTGCGGCCAAGGCGTTCATGGGCGCGCGTTTTCGTCCCGGGGTTGAAGTGGTGGCGGAGCTCGCTGGGCTGGACGGGCTGGTGCAGGGCGCGGACCTGGTGATCACCGGCGAAGGACGTTTCGATGCCCAGACCCTGCGCGGCAAGACCCCGATGGGCGTGGCCCGCGTGGCCAAGCGTCATGGTGTGCCGGTGGTGGTGATTGCCGGCACCCTGGGGGAGGGCTACGAGGCGTTGTATGCCCACGGCATCGATGCCGCGTTCGCCGTGACCAGCGGGCCGATGACGCTCGAGCGCGCTTGTGCCGAGGCCGGGACGCTGCTCGAGGCGCGGGCGGGGGATATCGCACGGCTGTGGCAGGTGGCGCGGGGGGTGTAGGCGCTATTTCTTTCGAGGGGGTTGTGTGGGGGCTGGCAAGAGTTCGCCGAAAGATTTCTAGTGCCCATGAGATCGAGCGCCGCCCGCGCGGCGCTTCGCGGGCAAGTCGGAGCGCCGAACCGCCGCCCCTACA
>NZ_JBNFMU010000164.1:0-11516 GCF_049942315.1 Pseudomonas wayambapalatensis | reverse complement strand
ATCATTAAGGCGATACTGCTAACGAGCACGATGGCGCCTCCAATCCTGCTTTGCCAACGAGTGGCTGAAAGCTGTAACGCAAGTCAGATTGGCTAGGCATAAGCAATCCTTGTCCGCCGTCTGAGATACGAAATGCCCAGGCAGCGATGGCTGCCGGGGCATTTCTGTTAGATCAGGCGATCGGTTTGCGCCAGTCGTCGGAACCCTCGGTGCCCGCAGTCACGTGGGTCCAAGAGATCTTGCGGTATGACAGCGAGACCTCGATAAGCTGGGTGAAATCAGCGTTATCCTTGTCTTGTGCGTGAGGCAGCACCGTATTGATATCAACGATGGTTGCATCCTCCATCTTGGTCGTGAAGAAGTGTTCCTGCTTGCCCTCTACCGAGGTGCGGTACCAGTTGACTTCGACGGTGGGCAGCATTTCACCGCTGGCCAAGGCTTGATACATCAACGGCGTGGCCTTGTTCAGCGAACTGGTGAAGATGAACGGTTTGTGTACCCGTTGTCCGGCGGGCTGACCGCTTTGCGGATCCGTAGGTACGGTCACTTGGTGCTTGATTTCCTGTACCAGAATCTCGTCTTCGTGACCTTCGACGAAGACATTGCCCACCGAGTCGGAGGTGAAGGCGCCCGCAGTAATGTTGCCTTGGGTCTGGCCTTCGATCTTGATGTAAGCGGGTGTTGGCATGGCAGTTTCTCCTGCGTCCATGTGGATTGAGCACGCGCACACACGGTGGCGTGGCCATCGGAAACGATGGGCTTGTCAACGAAGCCATTGCCTCGTCAATTCGTTGAGTTCCGTTACGCCGGATGTCGGCGGGTTACTGCTGCAAAATGCCGTTGAGCGATGCCAGCACCTCTGTGGTAATGAGGTGCAGGCGGTAGCTGTAGGTGCTGTAGGCCACAGCCATGGCCGCGGCGGAAATTGCCAGTGGGCTCCACCATGGCCATTGCCGGTTCATGCGGAAGTTGCGTGGAGCCACGTTGGTGTAGGGATCGCAGACATGTACCGGTGTTGGTCCACGTAGTTCACGGATGATCCCGTGGAGCTTGTGGATCAAAGCGTTCAAGGACTCATCGCCTTTCGGTGCGATGGCGTACTTGCCCTTCAGGCCCAGGCACAGCGCGAAGTACATGAACTCCAGTACGGCTTGATAACGCTTGGGTTCTTGCATCAGGCGCGCGAGCACCGTGAAGAGTTTTTCTCCACCCCAGGTTTCGTCATGAAAGATGCTGAGCAGCGGCTCTTGGCTCCAGCAACTGGTCTTACCCCAGGGCCTGTCCATGACCGCTTCGTCGATATAGAGGCACAGCCCGTACGAGTAGGCGAGCAACTGAGGATGCTCGTAACCGTGCTGGCGCATCTCTTCCCGGATGTTGTCGATCTGGTTGCGCACCTGTTGATGCACATCCTTGATGTTGGGCAATGAATCCAGTGTGCGCAGGCGCATCACCAGGCCGAACAGGGGGGCGGCGGCATCCAGCATGGGATTGGCATAGCCGCCCCGCAGTTGGAAGTCAGGGTCGGCGAAGTAACCTTGAAAAGCAGGTTGTGCCTGCGCATTCGTGGCGATGTTGTCGGAGGATCTTTTGGCGTCCCTACCTGCGTTGGCTAACGCGTCGAAGAGGCCCCTGTTGCCATCCTGGCTGTCGTGAACACCATCTCTCATCTCATTCACTCCTGATTGCCCAGAACTGAATTTCAAGCCCTGGGAACTCGCCTGCGACATGAATGCCGAAGCCACTGGACGTCTTCATGCCAGCCCAGGCTGGGCCTCGACGGTCCAGTTCGAAGTAGGTGAAACCTGCGTGGAATGGCAAGTCCCTAGGCGCCACGGGCAGCGGCACCAATGGAATACCTGGCAGTTGCAGCGGCACAGCTTCATTCAACGATTCCAGCGAGACGACTTTTGCCTTCTGCACGAACATCTGGCGCAACGTGTGCGGTGGCAGATTGGCACGTACCGCCAGGATGAAGTCGGCTTGGTCGATCAGGCGACGGTCTTCCAGGGTGGTCGTCATCACGCCGTACTCCAACGTTTGCAATGGCAGCGAGACGGCGCGGGGTTGCAGCACAGTGCTCAGTGCCCGGCGCAATGTGTCCTCCAGCGGCTTGAACGAGGTGCGCAATGCGGTGTGGTGATAGGCGGGGTAGTCCTGTGGTAGCCGGGTTTCGTCGGTGAAGGTGACGAACTCGCCACAGGCCTGGCTCATGTGCAGATACAGCTGCTCGGGGTGGGTCTGGCCTTGCCTGGTCAGGTGCTGGAAGCACGGCCACCAGCGGTTCATCGCCTGCAGCAGGTTGAAGTCGCGGATGTCGGCGATGCCCGACTGCCCAGAAGCGCCGATGCGGGCGGCCAGGTTGCGTGCGCGTTCGCGCAGCGTATTGGTGATCTCTTCCAGAAAGCGCTGCAGTGCCGGTATGGCGCGTACCGAAACGCTGGTGGGGTAGAACCCTTCGTCCAGTTGCAGGCTGCCATCGGGGCGCCGCTCTAGAATCCGGGTCACCGCCAAGCGGGTATAGGCGCTGCTGTCGTCGGCTTTGCGCTTGAGTTGCAAGTTGGGTACTGCCAGGTCGACCTGTACCAGGTCACCGTCTGCGCTGTGGGTGTCCTTGATTTCCTCGGCTTGAGCGCAGTATCGGAAATTGGCGGGATTGTCGGGCCAGCTCACCTCTCGGCCACCTTCGGTGCGCAGTGGCAGGCACAGGTAGATCTCGCTGTCTTTCGCCCCGTCGTCCTCGATTTCCAATGGTGGCGGGGGCGGCAGGTCGGCGGGTATATCGAACACTGTGCCGTCCGGCATGATGCCCCGCGCACGGGTGATAGCGATCTTGCCCAGGCTCAGGTACTCGTCGTTCAACTGCAGTTCGCTGAAACCATAGAACGCCGCATTGAGGCTGCCCAGGCGTTGGTGCAGGGCTGCTTCGCTGGCCCGGGCCGCCTGTTGAAAATGCTGCGGTTTGACGAACAGGCCTTCAGGCCACAGTACGGGGTTGCGTGAACTCATGAGCGCTCCGTGTCAGCGTGAGTAGGTGAGGTAGTCTGGCGTGGCATCAGTCTTCCTCCTTGAGCTGGACCTGCGTGTCGTTGAGCAACACCGACAGGATGATCTGGTGGCCGCGAGGGGGAATGCGCAGCACTTGACTCCAGGTGGCGTTTTCCTGGTTGCGGTAGTCGGCGATCACCGCGATGAAGCGGGTTTCGGGATCGATGGGCGCGAAGGGAATGAACTTGAACTGGCCCGGTCGCAGCAGGTAGTCGTCATCGCGGATGTAGGTGCTGCGCAACGCCTTGGGCGGGTCCTTGTCCAGCAGTTCGTAAACGCTGTTGCGCAGTAGCGAGTCGTCACGCAGTTGCAGGATCTTGATCGCCATGGGCGTAGCGACAGGCTCGGCGGCCACGGTCGTGGTGTGGGGTAAGGTCAGGACCACGGCCGGGTCGTCGTAGCTGCCAGGAGTGCTTTCTTCCATGGGCGATCGCAGCAGGTCGTCGTCCTCGTCCACTGGCATCGTGACTGGCGAAATGGCGGGGAACTGTTGCTGGAGATATTCGAGCAAGGTCCCGACTTTCTCGGTCAAGGCGTACGGGTCACCAGCGCTCAAACTGACGGCGTAGGGGCTCGCTTCCAGGGCGCCAGGCTGCTCGACGGATACTTCGACGCTGTGAGCGTTGCCGTTGAGCGTCGGGCTGGCGTTGATGCTGAACGCGACTTGGGTCGGGTGTTCCTTGGGCGGTCCGACGGGCACCGAGGGGTCCACGATGATCTGGCCGATCTTGCTCAGAGAAGTGCAGCCGCAGAGCCCGAACAGCGCCGTCAGCAGAGCGGCTGCGAATGGGTAACGGATCATGGGCGTTCTCCTGCAATCAGGCTTTCCAGGGGAGGCTGCTGCGCAGGTCCTGTCTCAGTATCCAGCGCCGCCAAGGGATCGCTGCCAACCCCTGGTTCGAAGACCGAGCAGATTTCAACGACGGCCTCGCGGGTGGCACAAGCCGATTGCCAGGTCTGGGCGGGTATATCGATTAGCCATAGATCAAAGGTTCTCTGGTCAAGGCTGAACAGGTCTTCCAGCGAGCGCACATCCGCTTGTGAAAGCTGAATCTGCAGCCGGTAAGCGCCGATGCGCAGTTGGTCACCTTCGAGCAGGCGTCGGGCGGTGAGCGCCCCCACGCAGTCGAGACTGTCGTTCAGGTAAGTGCGCTGGCAGTGATCGATGACACAGAAGCTGCCTTCGATCCAGCGAATCTCGCAGTGGACCGGCGCAACGTTCCCCTCACGATCATTGATCCGCCAGGTAGCCCCTGCGCTGCCGATGGTGCCACCGATGCGATCGAACTGATGTCGTGCCGTGACGTCGTGCTGCAACTGTTCAAGGTTGGTGATGCTCAAGGTCAAGGTGCTCATGAGCGCCCCCGAAACCGCACAACCGGGGTGATCTGGCCGTGGCGGTCATCGACGAAACTGGTCCAGCCCAGGTAGGCGCCTTGGCTGGCGTGCAGGCAAAAGGGCGATAGGGCGTTCTGCTTGAGACGCAGCTCCAGGTCGTAGGCCAGGCCGTCGCGCAGCAGGAAGTCGATCAGTGCACGCAGGCGATTGAAGTTGATGCCGCTAGGCAACAGGTTGCGCAACTGATTCTGGTCGAGCTCACTGATCACGATGGTGAACTTGCTGCTGCGGGTTCGCGTGCGGCTGCCGACCATGAACGAACTGCCCAACTGGCCATTGCTGCGGCCTAGGCTTACCAGTTGCTGGGTCGTGGTGGGGACCAAGCGGGTTTCGAACTCGCGGATCTGCACCTGCTTGAGATCGAAGCAGTGGGCGATGATGCCGGCGACTGTGCCGGGCGCACGGCTGCGGCTGGCGATGACGCCGGCGAAGCTGAGCAGCCGACTCCAGGGCAGTGCTGTGTCGCCGCGCAGCTGTTTATCATTCAACCCGAGCAGGGCAAAGATGTACTGCGAGAAGCCGTCGGTAGCACCCGGCTGGAAACGAATGTAGTAGCGGTACTTGCGCCAGATGCGGTGTAACAGGCTGAGCAGGTAATGATTGAAGAAGTCGAAGAAGGCCGGGCGCACACCGATACCCTGCGCATGCTCATACGCCACCTGCTCCAGGTAGTAGGACGGCAAGGGGGAGTCCGTACCATGCAGGCCCATGAATGTGGTGCAGACGCGGTAGCGGTCTTGCGCCGCAGGCATGCGCTCGGCTTTGTATACGTCCGAAACAGGAAAGGTCAGCCGCGGGTCGCAGGCAAGCCGCACGCGCAGACGTGTGGCTTTGTCTGGCCAACGCGGTTCCAGATCATCACCGTGCAAGCCGTGCAGGCGCTCCAGCAACTGGAAGAAGTTGTACTGGTGTGCCTCGGCGAGCAACGTGTCGGCTAGATCAGCGGTTGCTTGCCGGTCTGGATTGGCCATGTGTAGTGCTCGGTATTGGTGATGTTGATCACTTCCAGTTGATGGAAGGAATTGATGCTGGCGTAGAGGGCGAAGAAGTGTGCGAGCACGCAACCGAACAGGTAGAGGTCGCCCTCGCAGAGGAACGCCGCCTGATCCAGCTTCAGTCGTGTGCGCAGGCCACGAACGGGCTGTCCCTTGATCAGCCAGTCCAATGGCTCTGTTTGAACATCCCTGATGCCATCGAGGCGTTTGCGGGTGGTGCGTGTCTGCTGGATATCGTGCAGCGCCGCGAAGTCGTAGGCGCGAATGACCGCCTTGAGCGGTTCAGCCGAAAGCAATGACAGGTAGTTCAGTGACATGTTGGAGATCAGGGCCCACTGCAACTGGCCGTCCAACACCGGTCGATACGGGCGGGTTGGGGCACAGATGTTGCTGTAGCTGGCAAGCGGTGGCGTCACCTCGGAGATCACGTTGATGTCATCGATCGCCAGTGCCAGCGGTAGGTCGCGATTGGTACAAGTCAGGTCGATGGACGCGGTTTCCAGCTCACCGATGTAGGCGTTGGCGTCCGCGCGCACAAAGGCAATGCGGTGCGTGACCCCATCACCGCGCAGGGACTCTTCGAGCGTGTAGCGGTAGTACAGCGCCTTGCGCCCTTGAACATGCTCGATCTCATGAGCGAACGATTCGAAAGGGCGGAAGGTCCGCAGGTGTTCGCCGGCACTACCGTCGGTTGTCGTGCGGGTGCTGATTACCTGGTCGACACTGAAGATCTCATAGGCATGCCGCGCGTTCCCCCTGGGAGTGAGCTCGACCTGGGCAGCCTCATTGGACAGGTCGATTGGCTCGGCGCTGTGTGCGAACAAATTCACCGCAGGGGTACAGCACAGGCTGAAGTCTGCTTCTGCGACACGCAGTGAGTCAGGTAACTGGCGGGAGAAGTGAAATTCAAGGCCCACTTGCTGCGCAGCTTGATCAGGCCAGATCTTCTCCAGCCCCGTTAACGTGAAGAAATGGAAGCGCTCAGGGAAAACGAAGTATTCCTGGAGGATTCGGTAGCCGTCGAAGACGTTCTGCGGGTAGGGCAGTAAAGCCTCGTCTGGCCTGAAGCCTGGGAAAGCGAGGCTACTGGCGGATAGTCGACGAACTTCACCATTGATCATCACACTGACATGTTTGAGGTACTGAGCGATCCAGAGATACAGGGTGCGGGCGGTCTGGGTGTCACCGCTCAGGTGAAAGTCCAGGCTGTGGCAGCTCATCGTATTCAACGGCCGCTCTGCCAAGGTTCGCAGGTCGAGCCGAACCACCGAGCTGTCGAGTGTCTGGGTAGCGTGTACCTTTTCGATCGCGAACGGGTGGATGTCCACCTCGGTGCAGGTGCGAAATTCGCAGGGCACCCCATCCACAGGTTTGGAAAACAACCGCGAGCCCCTCGGGATACGCTGGGATTGACTGAGTGCCTGCTTGCGTGGCGTGAACTGGATGATCGTGGCGCTCGGCAGCGGCCGCAGGTAGTTGGGCCACAGCAGTTGCAGCATGGGGTGCGTCAGCTCAGGGAGGTCGTCTTCCAGTTTGAGCCGCAGCTTGGCGGTGAGGAAAGCGAAAGCCTCCATCAAGCGCTCGACATCCGGGTCGCTGCCACCCTTGCCGAGCAATCGTGCAAGTTGTGGGTTGTCTTCGGCGAAGTCGTTCCCCAGCTCATGGAGGTAACGCAACTCTTCGCTGAATCTGTCCTTGAGCGACATGCGTCACCTCACTCGGGTGTGGCGGTTATGGCCGTTGACCAGCAGCTCCAGTTGCAACTGCTCCGTGTGGTTGTTGACCTGCACGTGGCAGTCCAACCTGAAATGCAGCTCCAGCGGCGCGTGGCAATCGGGCACTGCCTTGAGCGAACGCACATGCACGCGGGGCTCGAAGCGCAGGATGGTGCGGCGGATGTCCGCGCTCACTTGCTGCAATAGGTCGCCACTGCTTGCGTCGTGTCCATTGAAGTCACGCAAGCCCAGCTCGGGGCTGCTCTGCGAGCAACCCTGGCGAGCGTTGAGCAAGGTTTCGAGGTGACGCTTGATGGCGGCGAACTTTTGGCTGGCGTTTTCTTGCCGGGACGGCTCCCGGCAGACGGACTGATCCACCGTCAAGCGATCGAAAAATCCACTCATTGCGTATCGAGCCGTCCAACCAGGGAGATTTCGAAGTTCGCGCCCATGTACTTGAAGTGCGGGCGTACGGCGAGCGACACCTGGTACCAGCCTGGATCGCCGGCAACGTCCGATACCTCGACTCTAGCGGCACGCAATGGCCGGCGGCTGCGCACATCGGCAGAGGGGTTTTCCTGGTCTGCGACGTATTGCTTGATCCATTTGTTGAGCTCGGACTCAAGGTCACGGCGCTCCTTCCAGCTGCCGATCTGTTCGCGCTGCAGCACCTTGATGTAGTGGGCCAGGCGGTTGACGATGAACAGGTAGGGCAGTTGGGTGCCGAGCTTGTAGTTGGTCTGCGCTTGCAGCCCTTCCGGGGTCTTGGGGAAGTTTTTCGGTTTTTGTACCGAGTTGGCGGAGAAGAACGCGGCGTTGTCACTGTCCTTGCGCATGGTCAGAGCGATGAAACCCTCTTCGGCCAGCTCGAACTCCTTGCGGTCGGAAATCAGCACTTCGGTCGGGATCTTGGCCTGCAGCTGGCCGAGGGACTCGTACAGGTGCACCGGCAGGTCCTCGACGGCGCCACCGGACTGCGGACCGATGATGTTCGGGCACCAACGGTAGCGGGCAAAGCTGTCGTTGATGCAACTGGCCAGCAGGAAGGCAGAGTTACCCCACAGGTAGTTGTCGTGTTTTCCGTCGATGTCCTCGTAGTAGTGATAGCTCTGGACGGGATTTTCTTGGGGGTGATAGGCCGAGCGCAGCATGAACCGCGGGCCGGTCAAGGCCGCGTGCCGGGAGTCCTCACTTTCACGGAATGCACGCCACTTGGCATGACGTGGGCCGGCGAAAATGTCCTTGATCTCTTTCAGGTTGGGCAGCTCTTCGAAGCTGCTCAGATTGAAGAACTCGGGGGACGGCGCGGCGAGGAAAGGGGCGTGAGACATCGCACCGACGGAGGCCATGTAACTCAGCAGTTTGATATCGGGGGAAGAGGGGCCGAAGTTGTAGTTGCCCACCATGGCTGCAACCGGCTCGCCGCCAAACTGACCGTAGCCTGCCGTGTAAACGTGTTTGTACATTCCACTGCAGGTGATATCGGCAGCATTCTCGAAATCATCGAGCAAGTCTTCCTTGCTGACATGCAGGACTTCAAGCTTGATGTTTTCGCGGAAGTCAGTGCGATCGACCAGAAGTTTGAGGCTGCGCCACGAGGATTCGAGCTGCTGGAACTCAGGCTGGTGCAGGATCGCATCCATCTGTTTGCTGAGCACCCGATCCACTTCGGCGATCATCTGATCGACGCGGTGTTTGTTGATTAATTGATCTGGGTCATCACTTTTAAGTATTTCGGCGATAAAGGCCGAGACGCCCTGCCTGGCGACCTGATAACCCTCTTGTGCAGGCACCAATTTGGTTTCTGCCATGATCTGGTCGAGCAAGCTGGCTGTGCCCAATGTGTCGACAGTTGTTTCAACGGCCACGGTAGTGCTGTTTTGCTTAGGCATGGGACGCTCCGCTGTCTCAGTCTTCTTTTGGCGCTTCGAGCACCAGGTCCAGTTCTTCGGCGAGTTGCTTTCGGGCGTGCTCGTTGCTCAACAGATGCTGCAGTTGCTTGCGAAACGCAGGCACATTGCCCAACGGCCCTTTGAGGGCAACCAAGGCTTCGCGCAGCTCCAGCAGCTTGTTCAGTTCCGGTACCTGACGGGCGATCCGGTCTGGCCCGAAGTCGTTGATCGACCGGAATTGCAACTGCACGGCAAGCTCTGTGCCTGGAGCCGCGTTGAGCATGGAGGGCACGGACATGCCCAGGCTTACGTCCGCGTCATTCAGTACGTTGTTGAATGTGTGTTTATCGATGCGCATGACAGGACGATCTTCCAGCGCACGGTTGTCATTCAGGCCGAAATCGCCCATGACCAGCATCTTGTGGGGAAGCTCTATTTCGGCTTGTTCATCTCCAGTGGCCGGAACATATTTGATGTTTATGCGTTCCTTGGGCGCGACTGAGCCAATATTCTTAGCCATAAAATCTATCCTTGGTCTGTAGGAAGTTTCCGTGATGCGTGAGCTTTGCAAGCTTACTTGTAGGAAAGTTCTCTAAGGTTGGGGCGGTTTTTCACTTTGATAGTTAGCGGTAACTTCATCATTAAAAACCTTGCATTGAGTGGTGTTAATTGGTCGAGCGGGAATTTGTAACTAAATATTTGTTTGTTGTTTTTCTCGCTTATGGCCTACGCTTTCGCCAGTTTTAAGATGCGACTGGAATTAAGCGATGCGCAGGTCTGGTCTCGGGTAAGTGCAGATTTAGAACAGGAAGTTATTGTCAGTGATTGTGCGCAATACATACGGCGTAGGGATTTCTCTGCTACTCAGTTGTATGCCGATGCCTGCATACGCTGATCGAGATTGCCCAAGGATCGTGTCCAATCTTGAGCGCCTGGCATGTTTCGACAAGTCCGCAGGAACACCGGCTCGCGTTGAGCCGCTGAGGTGGTCCGCGCCGGAGCAGGACTCACCCACCGTGCGCCGCGTGTTGGCTCATGAAGCGAGTCGGCCGCCAGAGGACCTGACGTTTCGCCTCAGCACTGAAGGGGAGGGGTTGCTGATTTCCGCACCCGCCATCGCATCGGCAGCGCCGTCCCCATACTTGGTCATCAGCTGTGTGCAGAACATCTCCAGGTTGCAGTTGGTCGTTGGACGCCCGCTCGATGTAGGCCGGGTGACGGTGCAGTTGCTGGGCGAACGCCGCAATACCAACGCGACACCATGGCAGGTAATGGAAAACGGTCAGGTCCTCGACGCTGGTCGAGGTTTGCCGGGGATCGAGCAGATCAAGCAACTGATCGGCGCCCACCGCATTCACGTCCAGAGCGACAACCCGGCCATCGATGGCTTGATCTTTGATGCCCAGGGGCTTGACCCACTCATCGATGAGGCGCGCAAGACATGTCGCTGGTAGCACAGGTTTCGGCTGAAGAAATCGCCCGGCTGCTTGCGCCGATCGACCCACAGGCACCGGCTGGCCTGTTCGATGTGGAAGATGAGACATACCAGGCCATTGACCAGGAGATGGTCAAGCTGGGAGGGTTGCAGGAGACCTCGATCGACTGGACCTACATCGAAGAGGCTTCCCGGCAGTACTTGGCCCAGCAGTGCAAGCATTTGCGAATCGTTACCCACCTGAGCGCGGCATGGGTGCGCGCCGATTGCTGGCAGCGCTGGGGATTTACCTTGGAGCTGTTGGCGGGTGTGGTTGAACGCTATTGGGAAACCGCTCATCCAAAGCCGGGCCCCAAGGGCTATCTGGGCAAGCGCAAGCTGGTCACCATCGTGGTCACCCGCTTGATCGAGGCGCTGCCGCGACTAGACCGCTTCACCTACAACGCCTCTCATGCCGCCCTGGCTGAGGACGGCTTGAAGCGTCTGCAACAGCAACAGGATGCCGCACAGTTGGATTCCGCGGCACTGGGCGAGCTCGAGCACGTGTTGGGCAAACACCTGGAACTTGCCAGCGGCGCTGGCGAGTCTTCGCCTACGGCTGCTGCACCCAACATCAAACCTGAATCTCTGGCGCAAGTCATTGCCAAGCCAACGCCACGCGTGTCGCTGGGCAACGAGCGAGAAACGCGGCGTGCCGTACTGAGCATGGCCGAGCTCATCAATCAGCAGGACCCCTACGACCCTACCGGCTACCAGCTACGCCGCTTCGGCCTGTGGGCACATATTCAGGCCGCGCCGCAGACCAGGCAGGACAATCGAACGGAGCTGATGGCGGTTCCGCAGGATATTGCCGGTGACTATGAAGAGGCCATCGCGGGCACGACGGTTGATGCGGCATTGCTGCAGCGGATCGAGAAAAGTGTGACGGCTTGCCCTTACTGGATTCGCGGCAGTTTCCTCGGGGCGGACGACGCAAACCGGTTGGAGGTGGGTAGAATGGCCGAGGACACTCGCGACGCCACCGCAAGATTTG
>NZ_JBNFMU010000163.1:0-15340 GCF_049942315.1 Pseudomonas wayambapalatensis | reverse complement strand
GGGCTCGTCCCGCGATGGCGACCTGCCTGACACACCGTCATCGCGGGACAAGCCCGCTCCCACAGGGGAGGGGGCCAGCCCGGAAGTGGGGGTCAGAGATCAGCCAGGGTCGATACCAGGATCGCCTTGATCGTGTGCATGCGGTTCTCCGCCTGCTCGAAGGCGATGCAGGCTGGTGACTCGAACACGTCATCGGTCACTTCGATGCCGTTGGCCAGGTGCGGGTATTTTTCGGCGATCTGCTTGCCGACCTTGGTCTCGGAGTTGTGGAACGCCGGCAGGCAGTGCATGAACTTGCTGCGCGGGTTACCGGTGGCTTTCATCAGTTCCTTGTTCACCTGATACGGCAGCAGTTGTTCGATGCGCTCGCCCCAGGCATCGACAGGCTCGCCCATCGATACCCAGACGTCGGTATGGACGAAATCGACGCCCTTGACCGCCGCCTTCGGGTCTTCGGTGAGGGTGATGCGCGCGCCGCTTTCCTCGGCGTACTGCTTGCAGCGCTGCACCAGGTCGTCATGCGGCCACAGCGCCTTGGGCGCGGCGATGCGCACGTCCATGCCGAGCTTGGCACCGATCAGCAGCAGCGAGTTGCCCATGTTGTTGCGCGCATCGCCCAGGTAGGCATAGCTGATGTCGTGCAATGGCTTGTCGCTGTGTTCGCGCATGGTCAGCACGTCGGCGATCATCTGGGTCGGGTGGTATTCGTCGGTCAGGCCGTTGAACACCGGTACGCCGGCGAACTTGGCCAGTTCTTCGACGATCTCCTGCTTGAAGCCGCGGTACTCGATGGCGTCGTACATGCGCCCGAGCACGCGGGCGGTGTCCTTCATGCTCTCCTTGTGGCCGATCTGCGAGGAGTTAGGGTCGATGTAGGTGACGTTGGCGCCCTGGTCGTAGGCGGCGACTTCGAAGGCGCAGCGGGTGCGGGTCGAGGTCTTCTCGAAGATCAGGGCGATGTTGTTGCCCTTCAGGTGCTGCTGCTCGGTGCCGGTGTACTTGGCGCGCTTGAGATCGCGGGAGAGGTCCAGCAGGTAGCGCAGCTCACGGGTGGTGTGGTGCTCGAGGCTGAGCAGGTTGCGGTTGTGGATGTTGAACGCCATGACAGTGTCTCCTTGAATGCGGTGAGTGCCCGGCCCACGCCTCGTAAGCGCGGGCCGGATCGAGGGCGTTAGTAGTCGATAGGGTCGCGTACGATCGGGCAGGTCATGCAGTGGCCGCCGCCACGACCACGGCCCAGTTCACCGGCGCTGATGGTGATGACCTCGATCCCGGCCTTGCGCAGCAATGTGTTGGTGTAGGTGTTGCGGTCGTAGCCGATGACCACGCCAGGCTCCAGGGCCACCACGTTGTTGCCGTCATCCCACTGTTCGCGTTCGGCGGCGAAGCTGTTGCCGCCAGTCTCGACCACGCGCAGCTTGACCCCGAGCTGCTCGCCGACCACCTCGATGAACGACTTGTTCTCACGGCGCACATCCATGCCGTAGGGCTTGCTTTCGTCGGGGCGGATGATGAACGGCACGATCTCGCGCACCACTTCCGGGAAGACCGTGACCAGGTCGCGGTCGCAGAAGCTGAACACGGTGTCCAGGTGCATCGCGGCACGCGACTTGGGCAGGCCGGCGACGATGACTTTTTCCACTGCGCCCTTGGCGAACAGGTTCTGTGCCAGTTGGCCGATGGCCTGGCGCGAGGTGCGCTCGCCCATGCCGATGAGCACGATGCCCTTGCCGATCGGCATGACATCGCCGCCTTCGAGAGTGGCGCTGCCGTGTTCCTTGTCAGGGTCGCCATACCAGATCTGGAAGTCGGCGCCGGTGAATTCCTTGTGGAACTTGTACACGGCGGTGGTCAACAGGGTTTCCTGGCGTCGCGCCGGCCAGTACATCGGGTTCAGCGTGACGCCGCCGTAGATCCAGCAGGTGGTGTCGCGGGTGAACTGGGTGTTGGGCAGGGGCGGCAGGATGAAGCTGGAGTGGCCGAGGTAGTCGTTGTACATCTTCACCACATCGGCGCCTTCGCTCTGTGGCAGGTCCTGGCCGGCCACGCCGCCGATCAGGAACTCGGCCAGGTGGCGCGGATCGAGGCCTTCGAGCCAGCTGCGCACTTCATTGGTCAGGCCAACGCCAACGGTATTGGGGGTGATCTTGCGATCGAGGATCCAGGCCAGGGCCTCCTTGTTCTGCACGATGTCGGTCAGCAGGTTGTGCATTTCCAGCACATCGACGCCGCGTTCGCGCATCTTGGTGACGAAGTCGAAGTGGTCGCGTTTGGCCTGGTCGACCCAGATCACGTCGTCGAACAGCAGTTCATCGCAGTTGCTGGGGGTCAGTCGCTTGTGCGCCAGTCCCGGGGCGCAGACCATCACCTTGCGTAGCTTGCCGGCTTCGGAATGCACGCCGTATTTCTGTTTATCCGTGGACATGATGATTCCTCCAATCATACGAAGACGTGGTCAAAGGGTCAGGAAGCCGTCGTATAACCCGTAGGCCGCCACCAGGGCGCCGACGATCACAGCGGCGAAGATCAGTTTTTCCACGTTGGTGAAAATCGGTTGGCCGACCTCGCGCTTGGCCTTGGCGAACAGGATCGCGCCAGGGGCGTAGAGCAGGGCCGACAGCAGCAGGTATTTCACGCCTCCGGCGTACAGCAGCCAGATCGCGTACAGCAGGGCGATACCGCCGATGATCAGGTCCTTCTTGCGTTCGGCGAGGGCCTGTTCGTAGGTTTCGCTACGCACCGCCAGCAGTACCGCGTAGGCCGCCGACCACAGGTAGGGCACCAGGATCATCGAGGTGGCGAGGTAGATCAGCGACAGGTAGGTGCTGTTGGAGAACAGGGTGATGACCAGGAAGATCTGCACCATGGCGTTGGTCAGCCACAGGGCGTTGGCCGGCACCTGGTTGGCGTTCTCGCGGCGCAGGAACTCGGGCATGGTGTGGTCCTTGGCGGCGGCGAACATGATCTCCGCGCACAGCAGCACCCACGACAGCAGTGCCCCCAGCAGCGAGATGATCAGGCCGACGCTGATCAGCACCGCGCCCCAGTGACCGACCACATGCTCCAGCACCGCGGCCATCGACGGGTTCTGCAGCTTGGCCAGCTCCGGCTGGGTCATCACGCCCATCGACAGCACGTTGACCAGCACCAGGAACAGCAGCACGGTGATGAAACCGATGACCGTTGCCTTGCCCACGTCGGAGCGTTTTGCCGCCCGCGAGGAGAAGATGCTTGCGCCCTCGATGCCGATGAACACCCATACGGTGACCAGCATCATGTTGCGCACCTGGTCCATCACGCTGCCGAGGTCGGGCGAGCCCAGGCCCCAGATGTCGGCGGTGAACACGTCGAGCTTGAAGGCGAACAGGCAGATCAGTGCGAACAGCGCCAGCGGCACGACTTTGGCCACGGTGGTGACCAGGTTGATGAACGCCGCCTCCTTGATGCCGCGCAGGACCAGGAAGTGCACGCCCCACAGCAGCAGTGATGCGCCGATCACTGCTGCCGGGGTGTTGCCTTCACCGAAGACCGGGAAGAAGTACCCCAGGGTGCTGAACAGCAGGACGAAGTAGCCGACGTTGCCCAGCCAGGCACTGATCCAGTAGCCCCAGGCCGACGAAAAGCCCATGTAGTCGCCAAAGCCGGCCTTGGCGTAGGCGTACACGCCACCATCCAGATCAGGTTTGCGATTGGCCAGGGTCTGGAACACGAAGGCCAGGGTGAGCATGCCGACGGCCGTGATGGCCCAGCCGATCAGCACGGCACCTACGCCCGCGCTGGCGGCCATGTTTTGCGGCAGGGAGAAGATCCCCCCACCAATCATCGACCCCACGACAAGTGCAACTAATGCGCCGAGTTTAAGTTTTCCGGGAGAATCAGACATTTAACAACTCCATGCCAGGAGAAAGTTGACGACAGAATAAATCCGGCGCTGTAGTCATTCGCTGATGTGGATCAGTTCATGGCGCAACAGCGTGAGAGAAATTCTTTCTCGGGTCTCCTGGAGAGTGCCGACCGCTTTGCTGCAAGCCTTGTGCGCTGGCACCTCCATGTACTTCTAGAGCAAACGCTCTGTTTGGCTTGCGAACTCTCAAGCTAGTCGCTTTCACCGGTTTCGCAAATTTTTCACGGGCCTTTCGACAGGGTGTCGCGAATTTGCGAGTTGCTTGACAATGTGCACATTGGCCGCCGTCGTCATATAGACAAATGCGTTATGAGTGCTATAGCTTTAATGGCTTTGATTAATAAATAAGCTGTAACATTTATATGTAATGGCCGTTATGTTTCATACAGGCGACAGGCGTGAGGGAGCAGCAGATGGGCGAACCGGGACATAAGCTTCGCCTGGGGGCGCTGATCGCCTTGGTGGTCGGTTCGATGATCGGCGGCGGGATCTTTTCATTGCCGCAGAACATGGCCGCCCGTGCCGACGTTGGCGCGGTCCTGATCGGCTGGGCCATCACGGCCGTCGGCATGCTGGCGCTGGCCTTCGTGTTCCAGACCCTGGCCAACCGCAAGCCTGACCTGGACTCGGGCGTCTACGCCTATGCCAAAGCCGGCTTTGGCGACTACATGGGCTTCTCGTCGGCCTGGGGTTACTGGATCAGTGCCTGGCTGGGGAATGTCGGCTACTTCGTCCTGTTGTTCAGTACCCTGGGTTTCTACTTTCCCGTGTTCGGTGAAGGCAACACGCCGATAGCCATCGGCTGCGCTTCGCTGTTGCTGTGGGCGGTGCATTTTTTGGTGCTGCGCGGCATCAAGGAGGCGACCTTCATCAACCAGGTCACTACGGTGGCCAAGGTCGTGCCACTGCTGATCTTCATCGTCATCGCGGCCTTCGCCTTCCGCGCGGATATCTTCACCCGCGATATCTGGGGGCTGGGCAATCCGAAGTTCGGCAGCGTGCTGGAGCAGGTGCGCAACATGATGCTGGTGACGGTGTTCGTGTTCATCGGCATCGAGGGCGCCAGTGTCTACTCCGGGCGTGCGCTGCACCGATCGGATGTCGGCAAGGCCACGGTGATCGGCTTTCTCGGGGTGCTGGCGCTGCTGGTGCTGGTCAACGTGCTGTCGCTGGGGGTGATGACCCGGCCTGAACTGGCCGGGTTGCAGAACCCGTCGCTGGCCTCGGTGCTGGAGCATATCGTCGGGCCCTGGGGGGCGATGCTGATCAGTATCGGGTTGGCGGTGTCGCTGCTTGGGGCGCTGCTGTCATGGGCGTTGCTGTGTGCCGAGATCCTCTTCGCCACCGCTCGCGACCAGACCATGCCGCGTTTTCTGGCCAGGGAAAATGCCAATCATGTGCCGGCCAATGCCTTGTGGCTGACCAACAGCATGATCCAGGGCTTTCTGCTGATCACCCTGTTTTCGGCCGGCACCTATACCAGCCTGATCTACCTGGCGTCGTCGATGATCCTGGTGCCGTACTTCTGGTCAGCGGCCTACGCCGTGCTGCTGGCCTGGCGGGGCGAGAGTTATGCCGGGCAGGCGGGGCTGCGGCGCAAGGATCTGGCGGTGGCGTTGCTGGCGCTGGTCTATGCGTTGTGGTTGCTGTATGCCGGGGGCCTCAAGTACCTGCTGCTTTCGGCGCTGTTGTATGCGCCGGGGGTGATCCTGTTTGCCCGGGCCAGGCATGAACAGGGGCAGGTGGTGTTCAGCCGCTGGGAGAAGCTGATATTCGCGGCGGTGCTGGTGGGGGCGGCGGTGGCGGCTTACGCGCTGTACTCGGGGGCGCTGAGTTTGTAAGTGGGCGGAGGTCGTAACCGTCACCAACGCGCTTGAGCCGAGCCCAGCTCGCATGCCCCGCGTCCCCAGTGCATATGGGCAGGCCCAACCTTCAACGGCCCCCTGATCCTTTGCGCAGTCCCCCAAGGTGTCCGTTCCAGATGCGGGTCGAGATCCTCGGGCGTTTCTGCTGCCAGGGGCAAGTCATCCCCCATCGTTCCATGCTCCACCAACAGCTTGGCGGTACGTGCCAGGGACAGCCGTGCCCGGTAACCGGCCCTTCCAGCCAGGCGCTGCTCTAGCCCACGGATCGCTTCGGCCGCCATCAGGTACCCGGTTGCATGGTCGAGCGCCTGCACCGGCAAAGGCACGGGTTTTTCCGTTTGTTTCCAGCGCATGCCTTCGCGGGCGATGCCGCTGCTCATCTGCACCAGGCTGTCGAAGCCGCGACGTTCCTGCCAGGGGCCGCTCCAGCCGTAGGCGTTGAGGCTGACGTCGATCAGCCCGGGGTTGAGCTGACGCCTGCGCTGTGCGCCGAAACCCAGATGTTCCAGTGCATCGGCGCGATAGCCATGCAGGAGGATGTCGGCCTCACCCAGCAACCGCTCGAACACCTTGCGGTCAGGCGTCGCGCGCAAGTCCAGGCGTGCACAGCGCTTGCCCAGGGTGACTTCGGCGACCACCGCCGGTTCGTCCCAGCCGGGTGGGTCGATGCGCAGCACGTCGGCGCCGAAGCCTGCCAGCAGACGGCTGGCTGTAGGGCCGGCGAGAATGCGGGTGAGGTCGAGCACCTTGATGCCGGCCAGCGGACGTGTTTCACAGCCTTGCCAGGCCAATGGCGCTGCCGCGTCGAAATGCTCGCGCAACACCAGTGGCTCCATGTTCACTGCCCGCCCCTGCGGGTGCTCGCACCATTCGGCCCAACTGCGCATCTTCGCCGCACAGCCTCCGGCTTCGACCACGGCGCTTTCCAGCGCCTCGCCGTCCCAACGCCGGACCTGCTCGGCGACCGCCTGGCGATCGGCCGGGGTGCCCAGCACGCCGAGTGCGGCCTGGCGATGATGGGGAGCGTTGGTGTGCAGGCGAATCCAGCCATCGCGGGTGGGGTAGTCGCCGGCGACGGCATCCCACAGAGGCGGTGTCTGCCAGCCCTGGGGGCGCAGGCTGGTGGCAAACCAGAACGAGGCCAGGCGCCGATCGATGCTGACCAGCGGGCAGTGGTCGGTCTGGCGCTGCAGCAGGCTGGCCAGTGCCAGACCGGCGGCGGCCATGCTCGCGGCGGCCAGGTCGGTGACGGCGAAGGTCGAGGGCAGCCCGCCGACGCCGTGCCAGCGCAGGGCGGCATGGTCGAGTTTCAGTTCACGGGCGATGGTGTCGAGCAACTGGGGCATGCAGGATCCTCCTGAGTGGATCCCATTGCAGTACATCCCGCGCAAGGATGCAAATGCTCAGCGTTGCAGTTGGGCGGGCAGTGGTGCGGTGGGTTGTTCGGGGCGCGACCAGATCCACAGGTTGCCCAGGGTCATCCCGGCGATGGCAAGAAACACTGGCCAGTGGTGTTCGAGAACGGTGAGCATCAACCCTGCGCACAGCAGCATGCTGATGGTCGCGCTGACCTTGGCGCGGCGCTGGATCACCTTGCCGTTGCGCCAGTTCCACAGGATCGGCCCGAACAGACGGTGGTTTTCCAGCCAGGCGGACAGGCGCGGCGAACTGCGGGTCGCGGCCCAGGCGGCCAGGAGGATGAACTCGGTGGTGGGCAAGCCAGGAATGACGATGGCGACCAGACCTATCCCGAGGCTGACATAAGCCAGGATCGCATACAGCAGGCGGGACAGTCGGGAGCGGGCAAGTCGGGTCATGGTCTCACTGCAAAGCGGTCCGGCCACCCGAATGGTGGCCGGCAGGTGCGTCTCAGGCCAGCGCGGCATCCGTGGCGTAGGCGTGCTTGAGCAGCTCGGTGAAGCGCTCGAAGGCAGCGACTGCGCCACGCTCGGCGGCGGCGTCCTCTTCGGCCGACAACTCCAGGCTGTCGAGGATGCGGGTGAACTGTTTCCAGCCCTCTGCACGGCCGCCGGCCGGCTCGCCCAGGTGACGGGCGCCGAAGCTGTCGGACAGCTCCAGGGCCACGGCACGCTTGATCAGGAACGCTGCGCCCAGTTTGGAGCCTTCGGAGACGAAGATCCAGCCCAGGGCTTCGCCCAGGCTTGGTTTGACCAGAGCGCCGGCAACCGGGGCGGGTACTTCGGTGTTCAGGTCGGCCAGGTCCAGGCGCGCCTGTTCGGCCCGGCAACGTTCGGCCAGGTCAGGGACGATGGCGATCAGTGCAGGGTCGGTGTACAGCGCCTGCAGCTCGGACTGGAACAGGTACTGGGCGACGACGAAGCGGGCGAAGCTCTCGCGGCTGTCGAACGGCGCGTGCGACTTGACCAGAGCGTCCAGCTCGGTGTGCGGTGCGTGGGTGACCTGGTTCAGGCGTTGCGAGCGCAGGGCGGCGCGCTCGGAGGTGTGGCTGGTCATGGGTGCATCCTTGGGAAATGGGGCTGTCTAGGTACAAGACGAAAGAGAAGACGCAGGACAGTAAAAAAACCTCACCTGGGAGTGGGAGGCATTTGTGTTCGGGCGGGGGAGAGGGATGCCCCTTGCGGGAGCGGCACAGGGCCACTCCCGCAGGGATGCTGGCCTGGATCAGATGTCCCAGATCACATTGATGGCAAAGTTGCGTCCCGGCATGGTCAGGCGGTCGAGGTTGGCCGGCTGGGTCACTGCCGCCTCGCCAAGGCCGTCGTAGCCGCGCACGTCATCCCACTGCCAGTACTTCTTGTCGGTGAGGTTGTAGAGACCTGCGTTGACGGTCACGTCTTCAGTCACCTTGTAGAAGCCGGTCAGGTCCAGCACGCCGTAGCCTGGGGTGCGGAACTGCTTGCTGGCGCCGTCGGGGGCGAAGAAGGTGGAGTCGTCGACACGGTTCTTGCGCTTGACCAGTGTCCAGCTGAGCAGGCCGCCGTAGTTCTGCTGTTCGTAGCCCAGGCCCATCACGGCGGTCAGTGGGTTGACGCTGTTCAGCGGCTGGCCATTGTCGTCGTTGCGGCCATGGGCGTAGGCCAGGGAGCCCTGGGTGTAGAGGCCTTGCGGCGCGCCGAAGTGATCGAGGTTCAGGCGACCCTTGAACTCGGCACCCTTGATGGTCGCGTGCTTGATGTTGTTGGCCTGGAAGGTCGAGCCCAGGTTGGCCGACTGCACGGCGTCTTCGTTGATGAAGTCGCGGTACTTGTTGTAGAACACCGCCACGTCGAAGTTGCCGGCGTCGAAGTTGCCGCGCAGGCCGGTCTCGTAGCTCTTGCTCTTCTCGGGTTCCAGGTTCGGGTTGGGTTCGACGCGATAGCCCAGGGTCGGGTTGTCGAAGCGCCCGTACATGGCCTTGGCGGTTGGGGTGCGGAAGCCTTCTGCGTACTGGCCATACCAGGTGTAGTTGTCGTTGAAGGCGTAGGTGATGCCGAATTTGGGTGAGACGCGGTGCCACTTCTTGTCCGAATCGTCGACGCTGGACGGTGCCGCGCCGGTGCCCTGGATGCCCCGCAGGAATTCGGCGGTCATCTTCGGTTCCATGCGGGTGTAGTCGTAACGCGCACCCGGCAGGAAGGTCCAGTTGTTCCAGCGGATCTCGTCCTGGGCGAACAGGCTGTAGGTGTTGATGGTCGGGTCCGGGAAGTCGCTGACCAGCGCCTGGCTATCACTCGCGCTGTTCTGGCCGATGGCGCGGCAGGTGCCGCCGATGTTCAGGCAAGTGCCGGTACCGCTGCGCGAGCCGGTGACCTTCTCGTGCTTGATTGTGGTGCCATAGGTGAGCAGGTGGTCGGTCTCGCCGATGCTGAAGGCTTTGTCCAACTGACCATCGAACACCCACTGGCGGTCCTTGTAGGTGGTCTGGCGGTCGCGGAACACCTGGCGACCGGAGGCGAAGTAGAGCTCGTCGGTACGTTGGTCGGTCTTGGCGATCTGGTAATTCAGGCTCCACTTGACGTGGTCCGCGACCAGGCTGTCGAGGCCGAACTCGTGGTTGATGCCGAAGCGCTCGCGGGTGACGGTGTCATTGCCCTGGCGCATGCGATAGGAGTTCATGGCGCCGAAGCCAGGGATGAACGGGCCGCCCACTGCGCTGAGGATGTTCTGGTCGCGGTCGTCCTTGTAGTGTTCGTAGGTGAAGCCCAGGCGCGCGTCGTCAGCGTAGTTCCAGCCCAGCTTGGCCAGCACGTTGGTGGTGCGCACGTCTTCCGGGTTGGCTTCGGTGCGGGCAAGGCCGGTGCCGCCGTGGCCACCGTAGGATTCGGTCTCGTGGCCGTTGCGCTGGCTCAGGTGCAGCAGACCGTCGAAGTCGCCCTGGCGGCCAGCGACGGTGGCGGAGGTCAGCCAGCTTTCGTCGGCCGAGCTGTAGCCGGTCTTCAGGCGCGCGCCGACGTCCTGGCCGGGCTTGATGATGTCGTCCGGATCGAGGGTGTAGTAGCTGACCGCGCCGCCGATGGCGTTGCTGCCGTACAGCACCGAGGCCGGACCACGCAGGATCTCGACGCGCTTGACGATCTCGGGGTCGACGTAATTGCGCTGGGTCTGGGCGTAGGGGCCGTAGAAGAAGCTGTCGGGGATCGACACGCCATCGACCTGGGTGAGGATCCGCTCACCGTCGATGCCGCGGATGTTGTAGCCGTTCAGGCCGCTGCGCTGGCCGACACCGCCCACCGAGACGCCGGGCTCGTAGCGCACCAGTTGCTTGATGTCGTTGACGTTCTGGCGGTCCAGTTGCCCGCGGGTCTGCACGCTGACCGTGCTCGGCACCTGGCTTACGTCCTGGGCGCTGCGGGTAGCGCTGACGGTCAACTGTTGCAGGGCGATGGCGTTGCCTGCGGTCTGGCGCTCGAGCACGACGTTGCCGTTGCCGATCTTGCGAAAGCCCAGGCCGGTGCCGTGCAGCAGTTTCTGCAGTGCCGCTTCCGGTGCCAGTGCCCCTTGCACGCCCGGCGAAGCCACGCCCTCGGCCAGCTCGGCGGAGAAGCCGACCTGCCAGCCAGTGACTTCGCTGAACGCATTGATTGCCGAGACCAGTGGCTGCTGGGCAATGGCGAAACGGTAGTCGCCCATGCGTGGGCTGGCGGCCTGGGCAGGCTCTGCGGCCAGCGCGGGCAGGCTGCAGGCGCCACTGGCCAGCAGTGCCAGGGTCAGCAGGGACAGTTGCCCCATGCGTCGGGAAGAGGGGGAAGGGCGGGTTGGACCTGAGGACATCGGAAGCGCTCCCTGTCGCGCGAACTGTTATAGGTGAGTGCAGTTCTTGTTTTCGAACAAGAATCAGTTGCATTGGCTATAACGAGACGGACGTGGTGTGGGAGTCGCGTAAAAATAATTTAGTGGGGGCGGCGGTTCGACGCCCCCACAGGCATCACTCAGTTGAGAATCACCACCGCCGGATATTCGTGCAACTGCGCCGAGGTGATATGGGCCAGGGCGCGCAGGGTCTCCAGGGGCTGGTCCAGGCGGTAGTTGCCGGTAACGGCCACCTGTTCCAGGTGGTCGTTGCGGTTGATGATCCAGCCCGGGTAGTAGCGGCGCAGTTCATCGAGTACCTGGCTCAACGGGCAGTTCTCGAACACCAGGCGGCCATCGATCCAGGCCAGTTCCTTGTGCAGGTCGGCGCGCTGGCGTTGACCGAAGCCATCAGGCCCGACGCTGATGCTGTCACCGGCGCTCAAGCGGATGCGCTGGTCGCTGGCGGCCTGCAGGTCGACGTCGCCGCGCTGCACGCGCACCTGCGCCTGGCCATCGAGGTAGCGTACGGCGAAGTTGGTGTCGCGTACCTGGGCGCGCAAGGGGCCGGCCTGGACTTCAAGCGGCGGCTGGTTGCCGCCGGGCACTTCGAAATAGGCTTCGCCCTGCAACAGCCGCGCAACCTGGCGCCCGTCGCGCAGGTCACTGGCAAAGGCCGAGTTGGTGTTGAGCAGCACCTTGGCGCCATCGTCCAGTTGCAGCCGCTGGCGTTCGCCGACCACCGTCAGGTGATCGGCCTGCAGGCGCACTGGCAGGTTGCCGAAGGTGAACAGCCCGACCACCAGCATGGCCGCCGTGGTCAGCGGTTTCCAGTGGCTGCGCAGGCGCCCGCGCAGCGAAGTGCGGCGCTGCTGGTGCAGATCGCTCGCCAGGTGGCGCAGGCTGACGCCGTTCCACAACGCTTCGACTTCGACATAGGCTTCGGCGTTCTGCTCGGCGGCGCCCAGCCAGGCTTCGAAGTCCTGGGTGTCCTGCTCGGTGGGGCATTGCAGGCGGATCAGCCAGTCCTGCGCTTCGTCCATGGCGCGGGCGCGGGCGTCTGGCTCGGCGGGCGATGGGCGAGGGGCGGGGTTGCTCACGGGGGATCCTTGCATGGCGTTTTTTGCAGATGATCGGCGCTGTGCGCAGGCATGGCAAGAGCCAGCACCTGCCCAGGTGGCGAGCGGTCGCTTACTTGAGGCGGTCGGCCACACCCATGCAGATCGCCATGATCAGCTTCAGTTCCTTCTGCACGGTGCTGGCCGAGACCTGCAACTGCTCGGCGATTTCCAGGTAGCTGGCACCGTGCAGGCGGCTGAGAATGAAGATGCGCTGCTGGCGTGCCGTGAGCTGGCCGAGGCTGACGCTCAGGCGCTTGAGCAGTTGCTCGGCATGCACCGCATCCTCGCTGTTGCCCAGCGGCGCGGCGACATTGTGCAGCACCTGCTCGGGCACATCGTCGACCAGAGTGCGCGACTGCACGCGGCGCGCGCGCAAGTGGTCGAGGGCAAGGTTGCGGGCGGTCTGGAACACGAAGGGTTCGAGGTGTTCGATAGGGCGCTCACCCAGCGCGCGGGTAACCCGCAGGTAGGTTTCCTGCAGCAGGTCCTCCGCCGTGCTGGGGTTGCCGACCATGCGCTGCAAGGTGCGCAGCAGGGTGAGGCGCTGGGTGAGGAAGACTGAGTTGAACCGGGACTGACTCACGGGGAAACCTGGCCGATGAGGGGTGAATGATAATGCTTATCATCCATGCGCCAGGTCAAGCGGAGAAATGTCATGAAGGGGTAAAGGTGGGGCCGCCAGGCAGCCCCAAGGCCTTTCACTGCGCCCTGAACAACGCCAGGCAGTTGTCGAGCATGCGGTTGGAGAAGCCCCATTCGTTGTCGTACCAGGCCAGCACCTTGAGCATGCGGCCGTTGGCGCGGGTGTGGTTGGCGTCGAAGATCGACGACAACGGGTTGTGGTTGAAGTCGCACGACACCAGCGGCAGGCTGTTGTAGCCGAGCACGCGCGAATGGCGGCTGGCTTCGAGGAACAAGCGGTTGACCTCGTCGGCGCTGGCTTCGCGCTTGAGGTTGACGGTCAGGTCGACCAACGACACGTTGATCACCGGCACCCGCACCGCCATGCCGGTGAGCTTGCCGGCCAGTTCTGGCAGCACCAGGCCCACGGCCTCGGCGGCGCCGGTCTTGCTCGGGATCATCGATTGGGTGGCCGAGCGGGCCCGGTAGGGGTCGCTGTGGTAGACGTCGGTCAGTACCTGGTCGTTGGTGTAGGCATGGATGGTGGTCATCAAGCCCTGCTCGATGCCGAACTCGCGGTGCAGCACCTGGGCAATCGGCGCCAGGCAGTTGGTGGTGCACGAGGCGTTGGAGATGATCTGGTGCGAGGCGCGCAGCACATCATGGTTGACGCCATACACCACGGTAGCATCGGCGCCCTTGGCCGGTGCCGAGATGATCACCTTGCCGGCGCCGGCGGTGATGTGGGCCGCCGCCTTGGCGCGGTCGGTGAACAGCCCGGTGCATTCGAACACCACATCGATGGCTTCGGCTTTCCAGGGCAGTTCGGCGGGGTTGCGGATGGCGCTGACCGCGATGCGATCGCCGTTGACCGTCAGGCTCTCATGATCGGCCTCCACGGTGGCATCGAAGGTGCCATGTACGCTGTCGTACTTGAGCAGGTGGGCGTTCATCGCGCTGTCGCCCAGGTCGTTGATGGCGACGACCTGCAGGTCCTGGCGGTAGCCTTGGGTATAGAGTGCGCGCAGGACGTTGCGTCCGATGCGGCCGAATCCATTGATCGCGATGCGAAGGGTCATTGGCATTACCTCTGGCAGTCTGGGTGAAGCCTATGGCACAAAATGGGCAGAAGCTTCACTGAAACGGTTTTGTTATTGGAATTACAAGATTATTCACTCCAAGATAGAAAACAAGCATTTTTAGTGGCAATATTTTGGTAAACCTACAACGAGTGATCGAGCCTTCCACGCCAACGACCTTTCCGGCCCCTGCCTTGAGCCTAGGTCGCAACCGTTTGGAGTGGAAATGCCGGTTCAGGTCGCCCTTACACATAGCCTGGAGTCCAGTACATGCATCCGCGCATCCTTGAGGTCACCGCAAGGCTGACCGAACGCAGCCGTGCCACCCGTGAACGCTACCTTGAGCTCATTCGCGGCGCGGCCAGCGACGGCCCGATGCGTGCCAGCCTGCAGTGCGCCAACTTCGCCCACGGTGTGGCCGGTTGTGGCAGCCAGGACAAGCACAGCCTGCGGATGATGAACGCCGCCAACGTGGCCATCGTCTCTGCGTACAACGACATGCTCTCGGCGCACCAGCCGTACCAGCACTTCCCCGAACAGATCAAACAGGCGCTGCGCGAGATCGGCTCGGTCGGCCAGTTCGCCGGTGGCGTACCGGCCATGTGCGATGGCGTGACCCAGGGTGAGCCAGGCATGGAGCTGGCGATCGCCAGCCGCGAAGTGATCGCCATGTCCACCGCCATCGCCCTGTCACACAACATGTTCGATGCCGCGCTGATGCTGGGCATCTGCGACAAGATCGTGCCTGGCCTGATGATGGGTGCGTTGCGCTTCGGCCACCTGCCGACCATCTTCGTTCCTGGCGGGCCGATGCCTTCGGGTATCTCCAACAAGGAAAAGGCCGACGTGCGCCAGCGCTACGCCGAAGGCAAGGCCAGCCGCGAGGAGTTGCTGGAGTCGGAGATGAAGTCTTACCACAGCCCTGGCACCTGCACCTTCTATGGGACGGCCAACACCAACCAGCTGGTGATGGAGGTCATGGGCCTGCACCTGCCGGGGGCCTCGTTCGTCAACCCCTACACCCCGTTGCGCGATGCGCTGACCGCCGAGGCGGCCCAGCAGGTCACGCGCATGACCAAGGCCAGTGGCAGCTTCATGCCCCTGGGCGAGATCGTCGACGAGAAGGCGCTGGTCAACTCCATCGTCGCCCTGCACGCCACCGGCGGTTCGACCAACCACACCCTGCATATCCCGGCGATTGCCCAGGCTGCCGGGATCCAGCTGACCTGGCAGGACATGGCCGACCTCTCCGAGGTGGTGCCGACGCTGTCTCACGTCTACCCCAACGGCAAGGCCGACATCAACCACTTCCAGGCCGCAGGCGGCATGAGCTTCCTGATCCGCGAACTGCTCGACGCCGGGCTGCTGCACGAGGACGTCAATACCGTGGGCGGACACGGTCTGTGTCGCTACACCCAAGAACCGTTCCTTGACGGAGGCAAGCCGGTTTTGTGCGAAGGGCAGCAGCACAACCTGGACGAAAGCACCCTTCGTCCGGTC
>NZ_JBNFMU010000162.1:0-46592 GCF_049942315.1 Pseudomonas wayambapalatensis | reverse complement strand
TGTGGGAGCGGGCTTGCCCCGCGATTGGGCCCTGAAACCCAACACAAAAAAAGGGGAGCAACCGCTCCCCATGAGGTAAACCGCTTGTCAGTCGAAGGCTGTCGCTCAGCCTTCGATCTCGATCAGGATCTCGCCAGGGGTTACCCGGTCGCCCTTGGCCACATGAATGGCAACGACCTTGCCGGCGATGGCCGCCTGGACTTCGGTCTCCATCTTCATCGCCTCGGTGATCAGCACCGCTTGCCCCGCCTTCACCACATCGCCCTCCTTGACCAGCACATCGACGATGTTGCCCGGCATAGTGGTGCTGACGTGACCTGGCGCACTGGCCTGCTTGCGCTTGCTGCTGCCACCGCCGACGAAATCGTTGAGCGGCTCGAACACCACTTCTTCCGGCATGCCGTCGATGGACAGGTAGAAGTGACGCTTGCCTTCGGCCTTGACGCCCACGCCGGTGATGTCGACGCGGTAGGTCTCGCCGTGCACGTCGATGACGAACTCGGTCGGTACTCCCTCGCCGCCTACGGAGGTTGCAGCGCCGGCTTCCGGGATCGGCAGCAGGGCTTCGGGCTTGAGGGTTCCGGCTTCACGCTCTTCGAGGAACTTGCGCCCGATGTCCGGGAACATGGCGAAGGTCAGCACGTCTTCCTCGCTGTGCGCCAGGCTGCCGATCTCGGCACGCAGCTTGGCCATCTCCGGCTTGAGCAGGTCGGCCGGACGCACATCGATGACTTCTTCGCTGCCGATCGCCTGGCGGCGCAGCTTCTCGTCGACCACACCTGGCGCCTTGCCGTAGCCCCCCTGCAGGTACAGCTTCACCTCGTTGGTGATGGTCTTGTAGCGCTCACCGGCCAGTACGTTGAAGAACGCCTGGGTGCCGACGATCTGCGAAGTCGGGGTCACCAGCGGCGGGAAGCCGAGGTCTTCACGTACCCGCGGGATCTCCGCCAGCACTTCGTTCATGCGGTTGAGGGCGCCCTGCTCCTTGAGCTGGTTGGCCAGGTTGGAAATCATCCCGCCCGGCACCTGGTTGACCTGCACGCGGGTATCCACGGCGGTGAACTCGCTCTCGAACTGATGGTACTTCTTGCGCACGGCGTAGAAGTACAGGCCGATCTCCTGCAGCAGCTCCAGGTCCAGCCCGGTGTCGAACTCGCTGCCCTTGAGCGCGGCGACCATCGACTCGGTGCCCGGGTGGCTGGTGCCCCAGGCGAAGCTGGAGATGGCGGTGTCGATGTGGTCGGCACCGTTTTCCACCGCCTTGAGCTGGCACATGGCGGCCAGGCCTGCGGTGTCGTGGGAGTGGATGAACACCGGCAGCGATTGCTCGGCCTTCAGCGCCTTGACCAGCTCGCCTGTGGCGTATGGCGTCAGCAGGCCGGCCATGTCCTTGATCGCCACCGAGTCGCAACCCATGGCTTCCATCTGCTTGGCCTGGTTCACGAAGGCCTCGATGGTGTGCACGGGGCTGGTGGTGTAGGCAATGGTGCCCTGGGCGTGCTTGCCGGCGGCCTTCACCGCTTCGATGGCCACGCGCAGGTTACGCACATCGTTCATGGCGTCGAAGATGCGGAATACGTCGATACCATTGACCGCAGCCTTGGCCACGAAAGCCTTGACCACATCATCGCTGTAATGGCGGTAGCCCAGCAGGTTCTGGCCGCGCAGCAGCATCTGCAGACGGGTGTTGGGCAGTGCCGCACGCAGTTGGCGCAGGCGCTCCCACGGGTCTTCCTTGAGGAAGCGCACGCAGGCGTCGAAGGTCGCACCGCCCCATACTTCGAGCGACCAGTAGCCGACCTTGTCGAGCTTTTCGCAGATCGGCAGCATGTCTTCGGTGCGCATGCGGGTGGCCAGCAGGGACTGGTGGGCGTCGCGCAGGATCGTGTCGGTTACATGGATTTTCTTGGACATTGTTGAATTCCTCACAGGCCTGCGTGGGCGGCGATGGCGGCGGCGATGGCCAGGGCCAGCTCTTCGGGTTTGCGCTTGATCGAGTAGTTGGTCAGTTCCGGATGGCTTTCCACGAAGCTGGTATTGAACTGGCCGCTACGGAATTCCGGGTTGCGCAGGATTTCCTGGTAGTACGCCGCGGTGGTCTTGACCCCCTGCAGGCGCATGTCATCCAGGGCTCGCAGGCCGCGGTCCATGGCTTCTTCCCAGGTCAGCGCCCAGACCACCAGTTTCAGGCACATGGAGTCGTAGAACGGCGGAATGGTGTAGCCGGTATAGATTGCCGTGTCGGTACGTACGCCCGGACCCCCGGGGGCGTAGTAGCGGGTGATCTTGCCGAAGCTGGGCAGGAAATTGTTCTTCGGGTCTTCGGCGTTGATCCGGAACTGCAACGCGTAGCCGCGATGCTGGATGTCTTCCTGTTTGACCGACAGCGGCAGGCCCGAGGCGATGCGAATCTGCTCACGCACGATATCGATGCCGGTGATTTCCTCGGTGATGGTGTGTTCCACCTGCACCCGGGTGTTCATCTCCATGAAGTACACCTCGCCATCGGCGAGCAGGAACTCCACGGTACCGGCGTTCTCGTAGTTGACCGCCTTGGCGGCGCGTACGGCCAGGTCGCCGATGTAGGCGCGCTGTTCCGGCGTCAGCTGCGGGCTCGGGGCGATTTCGATGAGCTTCTGGTTGCGGCGCTGGATCGAGCAGTCGCGCTCGAACAGATGCACCACGTTGCCGAAGCTGTCACCGAGAATCTGCGCCTCGATGTGTTTGGGGTTGACGATGCATTTCTCGAGAAACACCTCGGCGGAACCGAACGCCTTGGTGGCTTCGGAAATCACCCGGGGGAAGTTCTGTTCCAGCTCCTCGCGGCTGTTGCAGCGGCGAATACCACGCCCACCGCCACCGGAGGTGGCCTTGAGCATCACCGGATAACCGATGCGCTCGCCTTCGCTCAGGGCCTCGTGGATGTCGGCCACGTTGCCTTCGGTTCCTGGGGTCACCGGGACACCGGCCTGGATCATGGTGCGGCGCGCTTCGGTCTTGTCGCCCATGCGGCGAATGACCTCGGCAGCAGGACCGATGAACTTGATGCCACGTTCGGCGCAGATTTCTGCAAGTTCTGCGTTTTCCGACAGGAAACCGTAGCCCGGATGCAGGGCGTCACAGCCGGTTTCCACAGCAAGGTTCACCAGCTTGCGCGGGTTCAGGTAACCGGCCAGAGGCTCGGCACCAATGCTGTAGGCCTCGTCGGCGCGCTTGACGTGCAAGGCGTGACGGTCGGCGTCGGAAAAGATCGCGACAGAGCGAATGCCCATTTCGGCGCAGGCACGCACGATCCGAACTGCGATTTCACCCCGGTTGGCGATCAGGATTTTTTTTATCACTGGAGTCTTCCCAAAGCCGTAGGAACAGACGATCCGGTTACACCGGTCGGCGCGTGACCAGACGTCGCTGGCCAGTCGCACATTCAAACTAGCGCTACCGGTTGATAAACAAAAATCAATATTTGTTAGGGGCTGTATTAGCAAAAGCTTATAGTGAGGTAACAAGGTTTTGCCGGAGCCTGGGGATAAATGCGTAAGTCCTTGATGCGTATGACTTTGCGTCAATTGCAGATCTTTAACGAAGTGTGTGATTTGCGCTCGTACAGCCGCGCAGCGGAAGAGATGGCGCTTACGCAACCCGCAGTAAGTCTACAGATCCGCCAGCTCGAAGAGCTGGTCGGCCAGCCGCTGTTCGAGTACGTCGGCAAAAAGCTCTACCTGACCGAAGCGGCCGAGGCACTGCAACGTGCCAGCCGCGACATCTTCGGGCGCCTGGAAAACCTCGACATGCAGCTGTCGGACATGCAGGGCTCACTGCAGGGGCAATTGAAGCTGGCGATCGAATCCAGTGCGAAGTACTTCGTGCCACACCTGTTCGCCGCCTTCAAGCAACGACACCCGGAGGTCAACCTCACCCTCACGGTGGTCAATCGCGCCCAGGCGATTCGACGCCTGTCCGACAACCGCGACGACCTGATCATCATGTCGATGGTGCCGCAGGACATGGGGCTGGAGTTCCTGCCATTCCTGAATAACCCGATCATCGCGGTGGCGCCACCGGAACACCCGTTGTGCAAGCTCGAACGCTTGCGCCTGCAGGACCTGGAGCCTCATACCCTGCTCATCCGCGAACAAGGCTCGGGCACGCGCAAAGCCTGCGAGGAGTACTTCAAGGACAAGCGCGTGCACTTCACCCAGACCCTGGAAGTGGCCTCGGCCGACGCCCAGCGCGAGTGCGTGATCGCAGGCTTGGGCATCGCCCTGCTGACTCGCCATGCAGTGAACATGGAACTGGCCACCGGGATGCTCAGGGAGTTGCCTGTCGAGGAGCTGCCGCTGTACCGCAGCTGGTGCGTGGTGCAGTCCAAGGCCAAGCGGCAATCGCCGGTGGCCTTGGCGTTTCTGGCATTCATTCGCAGCGAACGTGCGAAGATCAGCGGGCTTGTGGAGCGATTTTCTGGGAAGCTGCCGACGCCACCTGCCACACCGTGATGTCTTGCAGCTCCGGGTAGTCGGCGAGATCGCGCAAGAGTTGGCGCTGGTCGCAGTAGCTTTCGATCGCGCGACGATATTCCATGCGTCGCTGATCCTTTTCAGCCTGCTTGCGAGCTTTGGCGCTGGGTTGGTACGAACCGAAGTGATCGTTTGCCATTGCCTGTCTCCCAGATCGAGTGCGGGAGTTTCAGGGTGGCTTCGGGGTTTTACGGTTTGGCTGAGAAATGGTGACAGAATCGTGAATTTTCATTGCCCGTACCGGCCCTTTCGCGGGTAAACCCGCTCCCAAAGAGGCCGGTGCGGTAGCAGTGCAATCAGTCGTCGGTAGCCTTGATCGACTTGGGCGACAAACGCAGGCTGCGCAAGCTGCGCTTGACGCTCTTGAGGTGGTTGACCAGGCTCGGCCCACGCGCCATGGCCACACCCATGGCCAGCACGTCGATCACCACCAGGTGGGCGATCCGCGAGGTCAGCGGGGTGTAGATCTCGGTGTCCTCGTGCACGTCGATCGCCAGGTTGACGGTCGACAGCTCCGCCAGCGGCGTCTGGCTCGGGCACAGGGTGATGAGGTTGGCGCCGCTTTCACGCACCAGGTTGGCGGTGATCAGCAAATCTTTCGAGCGCCCCGACTGCGAGATGCACACGGCGACATCACCCGGCTTGAGGGTCACCGCCGACATCGCCTGCATGTGCGGGTCGGAATAGGCCGCGGCACTGAGCAGCAGGCGGAAGAACTTGTGCTGGGCATCGGCGGCGACCGCGCCGGAAGCCCCGAAGCCGTAGAATTCCACGCGCTGCGCCTGGGCCATGGCACTCACCGCCTGCTGCAGCGCCTGCGGGTCGAGGTGCTCGCGCACTTCCATCAGCGTGTGCAAGGTGGTGTCGAAAATCTTCAGGCTGTAGTCGGCGACCGAATCGTCTTCATGGATGGCGAACTGGCCGAAGCTGGCGCCCGCCGCCAGGCTTTGCGCCAGCTTGAGCTTGAGGTCCTGGAAGCCCGAACAACCGATGGCGCGGCAGAAACGCACGATGGTCGGCTCGCTGATACCAACACTGTGGGCAAGATCGGCCATCGAGCTGTGCATGACGGCAGCCGGATCGAGCAGCACGTGGTCGGCCACTTTCAGTTCCGATTTGCGCAGCAGGTGGCGCGATTGAGCGATATGTTGCAACAGATTCACAGGCTGGACTCGGTTATGATCGGCTGGCCGGGATGTAGCTATCTTGTAGTTATACTACATGACCGGCTGACCGCCCAGCTAAACGAACATGGGAGAGTGGTGGCTTGAGTATCCCTTGCGACATTCTGGTTTTCGGCGGCACGGGCGACCTGGCCCTGCACAAGCTGCTGCCCGCGCTCTATCAGCTCTACCGCGAGGGTCGCCTGCACAACGCCGTGCGGATCATCGCCCTGGCCCGCCGCCCCCTGCCGCGCAACGACTACCTCAAGCTCACCGAGCGTCATTGCCGGGCGCAGATTGCCCGCAACGACTTCGACGAGGAGGTCTGGCAGCGCTTCTCGGCACGCCTGGACTACTTCGCCATGGACGCCTCCCAGGGCGCGGATTTCGGGCGCCTGGCCCGCTACCTTGGCGAGCCCGGTGGCCTGACCCGGATCTTCTACCTCGCCACCGCCCCCAACCTGTTCGTGTCCATCGCCAACAACCTGCGCCTGGCCGGCCTTGCCGACAGCGAAGCGCGCATCGTGCTGGAGAAACCCATCGGCCATTCGCTGGAGTCGGCCACGGCGATCAACGAAGCCATCGGCGCGGTATTCGACGAGTCCCAGGTCTTTCGCATCGATCACTACCTGGGCAAGGAGACAGTGCAGAACCTCATGGCCCTGCGCTTCGCCAATGCCTTGCTGGAGCCTGTATGGCGCAACAGCCAGGTCGATCATGTGCAGATCAGCGTCTGCGAAACCCTCGGGGTCGAGAACCGCGGCGCCTACTACGAGCGCGCCGGCGCTACCCGCGACATGCTGCAGAACCATCTGCTGCAACTGCTCTGCCTGGTGGCGATGGAGCCGCCGGCGCAGTTCGAGGCCGAGGCGGTCCGCGACGAGAAGGTGAAGATCCTTCGTGCGCTGCGCCCGATCACCGGCCAGGACGTGCAGGACAAGACCGTGCGCGGCCAGTACAGCGCCGGCAAGATCGGCGGCCAGGAAGTGCCGGCCTACTACTTCGAGAAAGATGTCGACAACGACAGCGACACCGAAACCTTCGTCGCCGTGCAGGCCCATATCGAGAACTGGCGCTGGGCCGGCGTGCCGTTCTACCTGCGCACCGGCAAGCGCATGGCACGGCGCTCGTCGCAGATCGTCATCCAGTTCAAACCGGTGCCCCACGAGTTGTTCGCGGGCGGCCAGGTCAACCAGTTGCTGATCCAGTTGCAGCCCGACGAGCACATCAGCCTGCGCATGATGACCAAGAGCCCCGGCCGCGGCATGCGCCTGGCGCCAGTCGAACTGGACCTGAACCTGGCCCAGGCCTTCGCCCAAACCCGCCGCTGGGAAGCCTACGAGCGCCTGCTGCTGGATGTACTGGATGGTGACTCGACACTGTTCATGCGCCGCGACGAAGTGGAGGCCGCGTGGGCCTGGATCGACCCTATCCTCAAGGGCTGGGAAGAACATTTCCAGGCACCGCGGACCTATCCGGCAGGCAGCAATGGGCCAGAGCAGGCCAACAGCCTCCTGGCGCATCAGGGCCGACACTGGCACCTCTGACCATCCCCTGCCCCGGCACTTGCCGCCGGGGCGCAGGTCATCCCCGCGAGCGCTCCAGCAACGCCTTGAACGCTGCGGCATCGATCGGTCGACTGATCAGGTAACCCTGAGCCTCGTCGCACCCCTGTTCACGCAGGAATGCCAGCTGCTCCTGGGTTTCCACGCCCTCTGCCACCACCTCCAGCCCCAGGCTCTTGGCCATGGCGATGATCGCCCGGATGATCGCGGCATCCTGGCTGCCCTCCTGCAGACCCCGAATGAACGCCTGGTCGATCTTCACGTAGTCCACCGGAAAGCGCTTGAGGTAACTCAGCGATGAGTAGCCGGTCCCGAAATCATCGATCGCCAGCTTCACGCCCAATGCGTGCAGTTGCTGGAAGGTGGCGATGATGTGCTCGACATTGTCGAGCAACTGGCTCTCGGTCAGTTCCAGCTCCAGCAGGTGCGGTGCCAGCCCGGTCTCCTGCAGCATCTGGCGCACCAGGCTGACCACCTTGCCCTGGCGCAACTGGTAGACCGACAGGTTGACCGAAACACGGATCTCTCTGCCCTGGCGCAGCCATTCGCAGGCCTGCCAGCACGCCTGACGCAGGACGAACTCACCCATCGGCGCGATCAACCCGGTTTCTTCGGCCAGCCCGATGAACTCGCCCGGCGGCACCATGCCCCATTGCGGATGCTGCCAGCGCACCAGCGCCTCGGCGGCATGCAGACGGCCGGAACGCAGGCACAGCTTGGGCTGGTAATAGACCCGCAACTGGTTCTCGTCGAGAGCCTTGCGCAGATCGTTCTCCAGTTGCAGGCGCTCCAGGGTGCTGGCACGCAGGCTTTCGGTATAGAACTGGAAACTGTCGCCCCCCAGGTGCTTGGCATGCTGCTTGGCCATGTCGGCCTGGCTGACCAGGGCGTTGAGGTCGAAAGTGGCCTCCGACAACACACTGATGCCCACCGATGCACTGATCACCACCTCATGACCGCCCACCCGCTGCGGCACCCGCAGCTTGTCGAGCAGCCGTGTGGTGACCCGCACCAGGCTGGAAAGATTGCTGTAGCCATCGAACAGCACGGCGAACTCGTCGCCGGAGATTCGCGCCACGGTGTCGGCCTCCGGCACCGCATTGGCCAGGCGCTGGGCCATTTTCTTCAGTAACTGGTCGGCCAGCTCATGCCCCAGGCTTTCATTGAGCAGCTTGAAACGGTCCAGGTCGACATGCAGCAGCGCCAGGCTACGGCCGTTCAGGCGCACACGCTGCACCGCCTCGTGCAGGCGCAGGCGGAACAGTGCGCGGTTGGCAAGGCCTGTGAGGTCATCGTAGTGGGCCAGGTAGCGCAGGCGCTCCTCCGACTCGCGGCGCGCCGACAGGTCAGTGAAGAACGCCACGATATTGCTGATATTGCCCCGCCCATCGCGCACGCCATTGAGCTGCAGCCATTGCGGGTAAAGCTCGCCATTGCTGCGCGCCTCGACCAGCTCGCCCTGCCAGCGCCCCTGCTGCTCAAGGGCCTGGAGAATCGACTGGCTGTGCCGGCGGGCGTCGCGGCTGCACGGCAGCTCCAGCAGGTCACGCAGGATCAGGTCTTCGCGCCCGTAACCGGTGAGATCGCAGAACCGCTGGTTGACCGCCAGCAACTGGTAGTGCGCATCGAGGATGGCGATGCCTTCACTCGCCGCTTCGAACACGGTGGCAGCCAGCCGTTGCTGCTCTTCCTGCTCCTTCTGTGCGGTGATGTCGCGGCGGGTGCCCAGCATGCGCAGGACCTTGCCGTCGGCATCACGCTCGACCGCCCGCCCCCGATCCTCGATCCAGCACCAGCGGCCTTGCGTGTGGCGTACCCGGTATTCGACGCGATAGTCGCCGCTGCGGCCCTTGAGGTGCTCGACCAGTGTGCGCCGCAGTAGCGGCAGATCGTCGGGATGCAGGCGCGGCTTGAGGTCGGCAAGCACCGAGCGCACTTGTCCAGGCTCCAGGCCGAACAAGGCATGCAACTGAGTGTGATGGACTTCGTCGGTTTGCAGGTCCCAGTCCCACAGCCCCAGCTCGCTGGCCTCCAGCGCCAGGGCCAGGCGCTGCTCGCTGGCGCCCAGGGCCTGGGTGGCAAGCGCCAGCTCACGGCTTCGCTCGTTCACCCGCAGCTCAAGGCCGGCCTGAGCCTGGCGCAATTGCTCTTCGGCATGACGACGGTGGCGGATCTCTGCACTCAGGGCCTGGTTCAGTTGCTCGCCATGGCGTTGCGCACCCTGCAGATGCTCGATCAGTGCCTGGTTCTGGAAGCGTCGGAGCAGACCGCGCTCGATCAGACGATTGACCTGCCAGGCCACTACCATCAGGGCGCCGAGCAGGATCAGGCCAAGCCAGCCCCAGCCGCGCTGCAATCCGTCCTGATAGAAGAACAGAAATCCGATCGGCGGCAACAGGCCGGGTAACACGAAGCTGAGAAAGGCCGGCAGGCTGACCGCATAGGCGACGCTCGCCGACAGCGCCGCTGCGCCCAGCAGGCCGAATACCCAGGCCTGCTGGACGAAACTGTCCACCGGCACCAGCGCGAGTGCAGCACAGGCAAGCGTCAGGCCACTGAAGGCCGACCCACCCAGGAACATCCGCCACCAGGTCGGCTTGGCCTGGCGCGCCGGCGTGGCCGCATCGAAAGCCGCCACCTGGATCACCCGCAAGGCCACCAGCGCCAGCAACCAGACCATCCACACGCCGACCAGCAGGTAGCGGGCAGGACTCCACAGCAGCCAGGCGCAAAGCAGGCCGTTGAGCAACATGAACAGGGTGGGCAGCAACGAGCCCTGGTAAAGCAGGCGGGTCCGCTCGATGGAGAGCTGGGTTGCGAATTGCCTGCGAACGCTCCTTGTCGATTCGGGTGATGCGTCGATCACCATGCAATTCTGGGTCATATGGCAGTGTTCTTATAATGGTCAGCCGCGAACGTGCACGGAGCATACACAAGCGCAAGGCCAGGCCAAACTGCTGTATGTCATGATTTCACAAATGCCCGAGCATTTGCCCGCAGCCCCCGCGCCAACCTAGAATGGCCGAATGCACACTGATGACCTCTCCCTACTGCTCAACTCCCTCAACGATGCCCAACGCCAGGCCGTAGCAGCCCCGCGTGGGCGTCAACTGGTGCTCGCTGGCGCCGGCTCCGGCAAGACCCGCGTGCTGGTGCACCGCATCGCCTGGCTGATCCAGGTCGAGCAGGCCTCGCCGCATTCGATTCTGTCGGTGACCTTCACCAACAAGGCCGCCGCGGAGATGCGTCACCGTATCGAACAGTTGCTGGGCATCAACCCGGCTGGCATGTGGGTCGGCACCTTCCACGGCCTGGCCCACCGCCTGCTGCGCGCCCACTGGCAGGAAGCGCGCCTGGCGCAGAATTTCCAGATCCTCGACGGCGACGATCAGCAGCGGCTGATCAAGCGTGTCATCCGCGAGATGGGGCTGGATGAGCAGCGCTGGCCGGCACGCCAGGCCCAGTGGTTCATCAACGGGCAAAAAGACGAAGGCCTGCGCCCGCAGCACATCCAGGCCAGCGGCGACCTGTTCCTGGCCACCATGCGCGGCATCTACGAAGCCTACGAACAGGCCTGCGAGCGCGCCGGGGTCATCGACTTCTCCGAACTGCTGCTGCGCGCCCTCGACCTGTGGCGCGACCACCCCGGCCTGCTCGAGCACTATCAGCGCCGCTTCCGCCACCTGTTGGTGGACGAATTCCAGGACACCAACGCCGTGCAGTACGCCTGGCTGCGCCTGCTGGCCGGCGGTGGCGAAAGCCTGATGGCGGTGGGCGACGACGACCAGTCGATCTATGGCTGGCGCGGCGCGAAGATCGAGAACATCCATCAATACACCGCCGACTTCCCCGACGCCGAGCTGATCCGCCTGGAGCAGAACTACCGCTCCACCAGTGGCATCCTCAAGGCTGCCAACGCCCTGATCGCCAATAACAGCGGGCGCCTGGGCAAGGAGCTGTGGACCGACCTGGGCGAAGGCGAACCCCTCACCCTGTACGCGGCATACAACGAGCACGACGAAGCACGCTACGTGGTCGAAAGCATCGAGCGCATCATCAAGGACGGCAATTCGCGCAGCGACATCGCCATCCTTTATCGCTCCAACGCCCAGTCGCGAGTGCTCGAAGAAGCCCTGCTGCGTGAGCGCATCCCCTACCGCATCTATGGTGGCCAGCGCTTCTTCGAACGCGCCGAAATCAAGAACGCCATGGCCTACCTGCGTCTGCTCGAAGGCCGCGGCAACGATGCTGCACTCGAGCGGGTGATCAACGTGCCGCCGCGCGGCATCGGCGAGAAGACGGTCGAAGCCATCCGCGAACATGCCCGCCACAGCCAGCTGTCGATGTGGGATGCGATGTGCCAGCTGCTCGCCGCCAAAGCGCTCAAAGGCCGTGCTGCCAGCGCCCTGGGCGGCTTCATCGAGTTGATGGAGAACCTTGCGACCAAGGTCACGGAGATGCCGCTGCACACCATGACCCAGACCGTCATCGAGCAGTCCGGGCTGATCATCTACCACCAGGAAGAAAAGGGTGAAAAAGGCCAGGCCCGGGTAGAGAACCTTGAGGAACTGGTCAGCGCTGCGCGCAACTTCGAATCCAGTGAAGAAGACGCCGACCTTTCGCCGCTGTCGGCATTCCTCGGCCACGCCTCGCTGGAAGCCGGCGACGCCCAGGCAGACGAGCACGAAGACAGTGTGCAGCTGATGACCCTGCACAGCGCCAAGGGCCTGGAATTCCCCTACGTGTTCCTGGTCGGCATGGAAGAAGGCCTGTTCCCGCACAAGATGAGCCTGGAAGAGCCTGGTCGTCTTGAAGAGGAGCGCCGCCTGGCCTATGTCGGGATCACCCGCGCGATGCGCCAGCTGATCATGACCTACGCCGAGACCCGGCGCCTCTATGGCAGCGAGACGTACAACAAGGTGTCGCGTTTCGTACGGGAAATCCCGGCAGGCCTGGTTCAGGAAGTGCGCTTGTCCAATTCGGTCAGCCGTCCTTTCGGCGGTGCGCAGACCCAGGCCAGCAGCCTGTTCGCCAACGCCAGCATCCCGCAGACCGCCTTCAGCCTCGGCCAACGCGTGCAGCACTCGGTGTTCGGTGAAGGGGTCATCCTCAACTTTGAAGGATCCGGAGCACAGGCACGCGTGCAGGTGAACTTCGACGAAGGCAGCAAGTGGCTGATGCTGGGGTATGCCAAGCTGGAAGCGCTCTGAGGACGAGTCGCTCGTGACTCGTCCCGCGATGCTCTTTCAGACGCCAGATTCAGACGCTGCCTACACGCTCAGGCAAAAGCTCGAAACATTCTTGCGCTAGCCATGTCTCCTAGATCATGTGCACCATGACGCGCGTGCAATCCACAAAACGGGAAATCCCATCTTATGCAACGTTTTCTTAGCATCGCACTGGCGCTCTGCGTCGGCCTGACGCTGAGCCTCGACGCCAACGCCAAGCGCTTCGGCGGCGGCAAGAGCTCGGGCGCTGCGCCTATGCACCAGACCCGCCAGGCCTCCCCTACCACGCCTGCCGCCGCGCCGACCGCTCCAGGCCGCGCTCCGGCCGCTGCCAGCGGTGCTTCGCGCTGGCTGGGCCCACTGGCCGGCCTCGCCGCCGGTGGCCTGCTCGCCTCCATGTTCATGGGCGATGGCTTCCAGGGCATGCAGATCCTCGACTTCCTGATCATGGGCCTGATCGCCTTCCTGGTCTTCCGTTTCATCGCTGCGCGCCGTCGCCAGCAGCAGCCGCAAGCTGCCGCAGCCGCCGGTCACGCCCCTTACCAGCGTGAAGTGCCGCAACAGCCTGCGCAATCGATCTTCGGTGGTTCGGCCGCACCTGTCGCCGCTGCGCCGGTCATCAACGCCCCGGCCTGGTTCAACGAGCAGAGCTTCCTGGCCGCTGCCCGCAACCACTTCCAGACGCTTCAGCAGCACTGGGATGCGAACGAGATGGACAAGATCGCCGAGTTCGTCACCCCGCAAATGCTCGAGTTCCTCAAGCGTGAGCGTGCCGAGCAAGGTGATGGCTTCCAGTCCACCTACATCGACGACCTCGATGTGCAACTGGAAGGCGTCGACGACCGTGCCGACAAGACCATCGCTACCCTGACCTTCCGTGGCGTATCGAAGAACTCGCGCTTCGATCAGGGCGAGGCCTTCAGCGAAAGCTGGCACATGGAGCGTGCACAGGGCGAGAACCAGCCTTGGATGCTCGCCGGTATCCGCCAGAACGGCTGATTCTGACGCGCTTCACAGAAAAACCCCGGGCCTGTCCCGGGGTTTTTGCTTTTGCCATACTGGGCTACTAGGGTATAACGCGCAGCGTTGTCATCAAGGTAAGAGGAAGTGAACTGTGGAAGAAGTGATCGAACAACTCCGTGAAGCCAATGAGCCAGTACCGGTGCCCCTGGAGCTTCCCGACGAAGACCAACTGGTCGAAATCGAAGAACAGCTGTTCATCAACATTCCGTTCGTTTTCAAAGAATTCCTGCTGACCGTCAGCGACGTGGTCTATGGATCCCTCGAACCGGTCACTGTCACCGACCCGCAGTCGCACACCTACCTGCCTGATGTTGCCGCCAATGCCTGGGATGCCGGCGTACCACGCGACCTGATCCCCCTTTGCCAGGACGGCGACAATTACTACTGCGTCGAGGAAGACGGGACGGTGGTGCTGTGGGATGGCGATGACGAGATCGTTGCCGAGGAAAGCTGGGAGTCGGTGTGGCACTGGGCGCGGGACGTCTGGCTGGAAAGCTGAACCCGAACACGAAAAAATGGCATATAGCCATTAAGTACTCGTAGAATCGCCAGGCTTTCTGCGCCTGGCGACATCGTTACCGCCTGATCCCCTCGGACTACCATGAAGTCTTGCGCAGGGAGCGATCACCTCCTCAATGCGAGTGATCGCGGCTGTTCTCCAACGTTTCCAGCAGGGCGATCTGCATGCGCGTATGCACGCGCACGAACCAACGCCACAACAGCGCAACCACCACGGCCGCGACCACGGCGATGACCAGCAACAGCTCGTTGGTCGGCAGGATGCTCGCCGACAGTGCCGACAGCAGCAGGAAGATCACCAGCAGCGACAACAGCGGAATCACTTCGGCAATCACGCGGCGCACGCGCTGGGTGTGACGCCCGGCCATCTCCGGCTTGACGCCCATCTCCGCCAACAGCATCGACAGCGCCTTGAGCTTGCGATAAGCGGCGATCAGGAACGGCAGAGACAACAGCAATGCCGCGCCCCAGATCACTGCCTTCTGCTGCCCCACATCACCGATCCATTCGCTCAGCCAGGTGCCGATGCGTACCGCGAAGTAACCACCACTGAAGAAGATCGCGATCACCAGTGCCAGGTTCACCCCCACTTGCAGCAGGATGCGCCGGATCATCGCCGCCAGCATCGCACCCTCGCCTTGAGGCTGAATGTTGCGCAACCACTCGCCATACAACGACAGCACCCGCGACAGGCGTTGCGGCACCACCTTGCCCAGGCGAATCGACAGGGGGTCCGCGGCGCGGATCAGGTAAGGCGTGAGCAAGGTGGTGATGGCCGAGACCGCCACTGCGACCGGGTAGAGGAAGTCGCTGGTGACCTGCAAGGTCATGCCCAACGCAGCGATGATGAAGGAGAATTCGCCAATCTGTGAAAGCCCCATCCCCACACGCAGTGAGGTGCGCCCATCGTTACCCGCAATGAAGGCGCCCATGCCGCAGGAGAGCATCTTGCCCAACACTACAGCCAGGGTGATCACCACGATCGGCCAGGCGTAGTCGATCAACACCTGCGGATCGATCATCAGGCCAATGGCGACGAAGAAGATGGCGCTGAACAGGTCGCGAACCGGCTCGATCAGGCGCTCGATCTTCAGCAACTGGCGCGATTCGGCCATGATCGCACCGATCAGGAAGGCGCCCAGCACCATGCTGTACTCGAGCTTCACCACCAGCAGGCAGAAGCCGAAGCACAGCCCCAGCACCGTAATCAGCAACATCTCGTTGCTCTCGAACTTCGCCACGTAGGCCAGCAGCCGCGGCACCAGCAGGATGCCGATGACCAACGCCACGATCATGAACAGCGACAGCTTGCCGACGGTGGAGAACACCTCGCCGGAACTGACCGAACCGCTGACCGCGATGCCTGAAAGCAGCGCAATGATGCCGATGCCAAGGATGTCCTCGACGATCAGCACGCCGAAGATCAGTTGCGCGAACCGCTCGTTCTTCATCTTCAGGTCGTTGAGCGCCTTGACGATGATCGTCGTCGAGGAAATCGCCAGGATGGCGCCGAGGAACAACGAGTCCATGGTGCTCCAGCCGAACCAGCGGCCGATCTCGAAGCCGATCCAGATCATCAGCACGATTTCGAGGAAGGCAGCGATGAAGGCGGTCGCCCCCACCTTGAACAGCTTGCGCAGACTGAACTCCAGGCCCAGGCAGAACATCAGGAAGATCACCCCGAGCTCGGCCAGGGTCTTGATCGTGTCTTCGTCGTGGATAAGGCCGAACGGCGGCGTGTGCGGGCCGATGATGAAACCGGCGACGATGTAGCCCAGCACCACCGGTTGGCGCAGCCTGTGGAAAAGAATGGTTACCACCCCTGCGACCAGCATGATCACGGCCAGATCCTGGATGAAGCTTATGGCATGCATGGCGTGGCACTCCTTTTCTCTACGCACGGGGGGCAGACCGCTCCTCTGCCAGGCATCCCCGATCGAGCAGCTAGTACAGATTGTGTTGAAGGGTGGAACACCCATGTTGCATGGGCGTACTCAGGGTAACATCGCGTCCGCTCGTCAAACGCCGGTGCAATATGTAGAAACAGATCGGCAAAAGCGCGCGGGGTAATGGCATGATCGGCGTGACGACGGACCGTCGAGCGACGTCCGTTTCCAGGATGGGAAACCTCAACAGAGGGGAACAGAAGTGTCTGCAGATACCCGCCCCGTTTCAGCGCAACCTCACCGTGAGCACACTATGGAACCTGGAAACGCCCAGCTGAGCATGACTGTCCTGATGACACCGGACATGGCCAACTTCTCGGGCAACGTACATGGCGGCACCCTGCTCAAGTACCTCGACGAAGTGGCTTATGCCTGCGCCAGCCGCTATGCCGGCACCTACGTCGTGACCCTGTCGGTGGATCAGGTGATCTTCCGCGAGCCGGTGCATGTCGGCGAACTGGTGACCTTCCTCGCCTCGGTCAACTACACCGGCAACACCTCCATGGAAGTGGGCATCAAGGTGGTGACCGAGAACATTCGCGAGCGCTCCGTTCGCCACTCCAACAGCTGCTTCTTCACCATGGTCGCGGTCGACGACAATCGCCGTCCGGTTGCGGTGCCGCCACGTCAGCCACAGAACAGCGAAGAGAAGCGCCGTTTCCTGCAAGGCCAGCAGCGCCGCCAGATCCGCCAGGAGCTGGAGAAGCGCTATCAGGACCTGAAGACCGAGTGATCTAGGCTCTGTGCCTCGAAGCGCACCCGCGGATGGGCGATACGGTCCTGCGCCCGCACCAGCTGCAACTCGTAGCTGGCGCAGGCCTGGGTTTCCAGCAGCACTTCGTGCACCGCCGCCGCGGTGAACTCGAAGGCCCGCAGCCACGAATCCCCCAGCAGTACCCGCGCCAGGAACAGCCCCGAGGTCAGGTCACCGACCCCCACTGGCTGGCGCGGAAACGCCAGCAGCGGACGGCGCAGGTGCCAGTTCTGTTCGCGGGTCACCAACAGCATCTCGAAAGCATCCTCGCCGCGCCCCGGGTACGCCAGGTGCTTGACCAGCACCACCTGCGGCCCGTGCTCCAGCAGGCTGCGCGCCATGACCACGCAATCCTCCAGCGACTGCGCATGCCGACCACAGAAACTGTCGAGCTCAAGCTGGTTGGGGCAGAGGATGTCGGCCACCGACGCCGCCTCCTTGAGCAGGAAGTCGCTGACCTCCTGGGGCACGATGCAGCCCTTCTCGGCATGGCCCATCACCGGGTCGCACAGGTACAACGCTCGCGGGTTGACCGCCTTGATCCGCTCGACGCCGGCCAGGATCGACCGCCCCTGTTCGGCACTGCCCAAGTAGCCCGACAGCACTGCATCGCAGTGGCCCAGCTCGCCGATATTGGAAATGCCTTCCACCAACGCAGGAATTTGCGCCGGAGCAAGCACTTCGCCAGCCCACTGGCCATACTGAGTGTGATTGGAGAACTGCACGGTGTTGAGCGGCCAGACATTGACGCCGATGCGCTGCATGGGAAACACCGCGGCGCTGTTTCCGGCATGGCCAAAGACCACATGGGACTGGATCGCGAGCAAGTGCGGTGTACGTTTCATGCAGGAGATTTCCGAAGCTGTGTGGATAACTGAAAGTCGAGCAGTATGAACCCGAAAGCCACCTGTACGACAGGCCAGGGACGCAGTTAAGCTGAAGCCACCTGTCTGGAGCATATGCAAATGTTGACCCTGGAGAACCTGTTCGTCCTGATGCTGTTGGCGACGGCTGGCGCCTGGCTGTGGCACAACCATGGCTTGCGTGAGAAGGCGCTGGAACGGGTCAAGCAGCATTGCGCGAAACTCGACCTGGAGCTGCTCGACGACGCCGTGGCCCTCAAGCGTATCGCCTTCGTGCGCGATGCCAATGGCCGCAAGCGCCTGGCACGGGTCTATGCCTTCGAGTTCACCGTCACCGGTGAACAGCGTCACCCTGGCACCGTGACCCAGTTCGGTGCCCATACCGTACAGATCGAACTGGCGCCCTACCCGTTCGAGATAAAGACCCCGCCGCGCACCGACAACGTCATCGAAATGCAGCAATGGCGCCAGGAGCACAACCGCTGGCGCAACTGATCAGCCGTTTACGCGGCAGTGCTCGATGGCGGCCTGAAGGGGCTGCAACGGCTGAGGCTGATCGAAGATCAGCTCGATGCGCGAGTCCCTGCGCCATTCGCTCGAACGCCACTCAGGCACACCGCCCTCCAGGCCGTTGAAAGATTGCCAACCCCGAGCGCTGTGGATAACCCCTTTGGCCCGCCGCCACGCCCATTGCGCGAGCACGCCACGCAATGCAGCCTCATCGAAGCGCTGGCTCGGGTGCCAGCGCCAGCCAACACTCCACCCGCCCTCACCTTGCTGCGCCTGGCAGATGGGCTCGCGCGGATCTGTCCACAGGGTAGCCAAGCTGACTGGAGTCTTGTACACAGGCAGGCTGGAAAGACTCGCCGGGGGGAAAACCTCTGTGGGCAGAATGGGCAGCTTGTCCAGGGCGAGAACTGCATGATCCGTCCAGACCGCCCTGCTTCCGCCAAATTGCGCAGTTATCAACAGCCGCTGAGCGTCATCCACAGCCCCTGACTTGTTGAAAATCAACAACCCCGCCTGCGCCACTGCCTGCTGTTGCGCGTCGGGCAGCGGTTCTCCCCGCGCCAGCGCCACAGCATCCAGCACCATCAGCAGTGGCTGTACATCCAGCACACCGATCCAGGGTGCTTGCTTCAACTGCTCCAGCAATTGCACGGGATGACCGAGGCCGGAGGGCTCGATGAACAGCCGGTCGGGCCTGGCCTTGCGCAGAAGACGCCCCAGGCCGACCTGAAACGGCGCCCCGTTGATACAACACAGGCAACCGCCCGCGACTTCACCGATGGCGACGCCGTCCTCGTCTGTGCTGAGCAGGGCAGCGTCGAGGCCGATCTGGCCGAACTCATTGACCAGCACCGCCCAGCGCTGTTTTTCCGGGCGCTGGCCGAGCAGGTGGCGAATCAGGCTGGTCTTGCCTGCGCCCAGTGGGCCGGCGATGACGTAGGTGGGAATGTGCTGCAACATGGTTCGAGGTCTAGGTGGACGTGAAGCCAGTCTATCTTGGATGCAGGTATCTTGCCTTTGCTAGTCTCTTCGCGGGCAAAACCCTCACCCCAACCAATCAAGGCTCAACAACAAACGTTTCTCACCGCGCGGCGTCGGCGGCGAGCGGTGCACCAGGCCCGCGCCCTCATTACCCAGCCACTTCTCCCCCTTGAGCAAGGCCACATCGCCCACCTGCAAGCGCCGGATGTTATCCACAGGTGCTTCCGCCAGTTGCAAGCAATTGCGGTCAATGTCGCGTTCTTCCAGCCACTCACTGCCGGCGCCCACATAGGTGGTCAGCAGCCGCAGCGGGACATGATCCACATGAAAGCGCGGACACATCGCCCCGTCGAGCACCTTCAGCCGCAAGCCGACGCGGCGTGCGCCCAGCAGGCAGGTATAGGCCGCCACCAGCCACGACACGTCAGCCACGAAGCCTTCGTAACCGTGCAGGTCCGCCGCCTCGGGCAGCAAGCGATGCAACACCGGTGCCTCCCGCTCATCCACCTCCATCACACGCTCATCCGACATCGACTGGCCAAGGTTGACCACCAGGGCCGCGAAGTCCTCGACCTGTGCAGGCAAGCGTCGCTGCCACACGGCCAGGTTGACGCCATCCTGAAGGATTTCGGTCATCACCTGCGGCGACTCACCGAACGCCTGGCGGATATCCACAAGCCGCGATGCCACCCTCATGCTGCCGCCTCTTCATACCAGGGGCCGAACGGGTCCTCCAGGCGCAACCAGGCCATCGGCCCTAGTTCCATCTCCTCATCCGTCAGCAAGCACGCTTCAAGCTCTGTGGATAACCGTGCGAAGTCGATGTTCTGACCGATGAACACCAGCTCCTGGCGGCAGTCGCCAGCCTCGACCGTCCACTGCTTGAGGATCGCTTCGAGGTTCTCTTCATCTTGCGGCCACTGCTCACGCGGCACGAAACGCCACCAGCGACCCGCCAAACCATGGCGCATCATGCCGCCTGCCTGCGACCAGCTGCCGGCTTCCTGGTACTTGCTGGCCAACCAGAAAAAGCCTTTCGAACGCAGCAGCCGGCCATTGCTCCAGCTGTTGTGGATAAAGTCGAAAAAGCGCTGTGGATGAAACGGCCTGCGCGCCTGCCAGGTGGTCGAGGCGATTCCGTACTCTTCGGTTTCCGGCACATGCTCGCCGCGCAGTTCCTGCAACCAGCCCGGCGCCTGGGACGCTTGCTCGAAGTCGAACAGCCCGGTATTCAGAATACGCTCCAGCGCCACCTGGCCCATCACCATCGGCACAATCTGGGCGCGAGCGTTGAGGCTGCGCAGGATTGCGCTCAGTTCCTCGCGTTCGTGCTGGCTGATCAGGTCGATCTTGCTCAGCAGCAACACGTCAGCGAACTCGATCTGCTCGATCAGCAAGTCGCTGATCGAGCGTTCGTCCTGCTCCCCCAGTGTTTCGCCACGACTGGCCAGGCTATCTGCCGCCTGGTAATCCCGCAGGAAGTTGAGGCCGTCCACCACAGTGACCATGGTATCCAGGCGCGCCATATCGGAGAGGCTACGGCCCTGTTCGTCACGGAAGGTGAAGGTCTCGGCCACCGGCAACGGTTCGGAAATGCCGGTGGATTCGATCAACAGGTAATCGAAGCGGCCTTCGTCGGCGAGCCGTGCCACTTCCTCGAGCAGGTCTTCGCGCAGGGTGCAGCAGATGCAGCCATTGCTCATCTCGACGAGCTTTTCTTCGGCGCGATTGAGGCTCACATTACGCTGTACCTCGCTGGCATCGATGTTGATTTCACTCATGTCGTTGACGATCACCGCAACCCGCAGGTTTTCACGGTTGCGCAGGACATGGTTGAGCAGCGTGCTCTTGCCGGCCCCGAGGAAGCCGGACAGCACGGTGACGGGAAGGCGGTTGGTCATGGTGAACCTCATCGGGCAAAGCGCATTCGAAACGATGCATTGCACAACGTTATAATATAACAATACAATTTCGCCAAGCCGCGTCTGTCGAACGGCTGCCCGAGAGGATGGACATGAAGCACTCGAACCTCGCCCTATTGCTGCTGGCACTTGCCGTGCCCATCCCGCTCTACGCTGCGATCCCACAGCCCGGCCTGGCGCTGTGCACCCGCAGCGCCACGCTGTTGGCCTGCGAAGACGGCAAAGGCAGTTACTACAGTGTGCGAACCGAAGGCCGAGACTTTCATCTGCGCGGGTATGACAGCAACAGTCGAAGACTCTGGGCGCAGACCAACAGCCGCTATGGACAGATGACCTTTTTCACCGGCCTGGCCAGCGACGGCGAAGCCTGGGTGGGCTACAGCCGGCGCGTCGGCTGGACCACCCTGAACCGCGTATCCAGCTCAAGCGGCCAACGTTTCAACCTGCATTGCAGCTTGATCGGAGGTTGCCGCTGAAGCCCCTTTTTCATGGACTCTATCGATGACCAGCCTGACGCTTCCCGACATCGCCGCGCAAACCAGCCACAAGCTCCAACCCCTGGACTGGGTCGGGATGCGCGGTATCGCCCTGCCTGTGCAATTGAATGGGCATCGCCTCAGCGCCTGGGCTGACGCCGGCGTGAGCCTGGATGATGGCGAATCGCGCGGTATCCATATGTCGCGCCTGTACCTCGCCCTGGAAGCACTGGAGCACACCGAGCTGACCCCCTTGGCACTGCGCCAGCTCCTGGCTCGCTTTCTCGACAGCCACGAAGGGCTTTCGTCCAGCGCCTACCTGCGATTGAAGTTCGACTATCTGCTGAAACGTCCTGCGCTTGTGAGCCCACTGGAAGGCTGGAAACGCTACCCGATCATCCTTGACGCACGCATCGAGAATGAGATGTTCCACGTGGAACAACACGTGGAAGTCCCCTATTCGTCGACCTGCCCATGCTCCGCTGCGCTGGCCCGCCAGCTGATTCAACAGCAATTCCTCAAGGACTTCGCCAACCAGACACTCGACCCACAGGCCATCCTGCAATGGCTTGGCAGCAGCGCAGGTATCGTCGCGACGCCCCACAGTCAGCGTAGTCAGGCCATCGTCAAGGTGCGCCTGCAGCACAACCTGCAGACGCTACCGCTCGACGCGCTGATCGATACCGTGGAAAGCGCATTGGGCACAGCAGTGCAGACGGCCGTGAAAAGAGCCGACGAACAGGCGTTCGCCTTGGCCAATGGTCAGAACCTGATGTTCTGCGAAGATGCTGCACGTCGCCTGCACCGAGCGTTGCGCGAACTGGAATGGGCCACCGGCTTCGACCTGCGCGTGGAACATGCAGAAAGCCTGCATGCCCACGACGCAGTGGCTGCCAGCCAATGGCAATGGTGAGGCGCTAGCTAGCTGCGCGGACGTACGTTTCCGCAGTCATTACCCAGCCACACCGCCCGGGTGTTCATGCTGCCCTGCTGCTGAACACCCGAGGCATTGAAGGTGCCGCTGACCTGGGTGGTGAATTCGCGAGCACTGAGGAAGGTTGCCTGACCGGTGCCTTGGGCCTTGGGGCAACTGAACTGGAACTTCCAGACATTGCCTTGGCGGTCGGTGATCTTCTGCGTGCAACCTGACTGCGGATCCTGCAGCGGAATATCGTTGGTAGCGACCTGCTCTGGTGTCAGGCACGAGCGCACGCCATTGCCACCCACGGTGATGCCTTGCTTGGCCAGGGCGCCCTCCATCATGGCGCGCTGCTCCGGCGGCAGGTTCTTCAGTTGGCCGAGCATGAACGCCATGTCGGGCAGTGGCTTGCCGTCGACCTGCATGTTGCTGGTGGTCAACTCCCACAGACCGGGTTGCAGCATCTGCGCTTGCGCCAGCAGCGGGCTGCCCAGGCCCAATGCCAGGGCAATCAGTGGCAGACGAATCTTCATGGATCAGTGCTCCTCGAAATACCGGCTCCAGGCCGGACAGAGCCTTAGACGTCTTTTTCGCCCGCGGGTTGCAAGCGGCCCCGGGAACATGCTCTGTTAGGCGGCAGTGCTCTTGGAATGCAGGATGCGTATGGATTACCACAGCCCCTACTTCTTCGGTTACCTGCTCGGACTGATTCACTTCCTGGGCATCGTCGCTGCGCTGCATGCGGTGTTCACCGTGCGTACCGCCCAGGGCGCAATCGCCTGGGCAATGTCACTGTTCTTCATTCCCTACCTGACCCTGGTGCCCTATCTGGTCTTTGGCGCCCGCTCCTTCTACGCCTATATCCAGGCGCGGCGCCAGGCCAACCAGGAGATGCACGTGGCGATGGCCGACCTCAACTGGCGCCCCTGGGTGGAGGAAGCTCTGACCGCGCGGGAGTCGGAAAGCTACGCGGCACTGCGTGCCATGCCCAAGCTTGGCCGCATGCCCTGCCTGGCCAACAACCAGGTGAAATTGCTGATCGATGGCACTGCGACCTTCGACGCGATCTTCGCTGCCATCAGCGAGGCGCGGGACACTGTGCTGGTGCAGTTCTTCATCATCCACGACGATGCCATCGGCCAGGAGCTGCAACAACTGCTCCTGCGCAAGGCCGCTGAAGGGGTAAGGGTTTACGTATTGTTCGATCAGGTCGGCAGCCATGCCTTGCCGGCGCGTTACAGCCAGGTGCTGCGCGAGGGTGGCGTACAGATCCAGGCCTTTTCCTCGCGCCGTGGCTGGTTCAACCGCTTCCAGGTCAACTTCCGTAACCACCGCAAGATCGTCGTGGTCGATGGCCTGCTCGGCTTCGTTGGCGGGCACAATGTCGGCGATGAGTACATGGGTGGGCATCCGCGGCTGTCGCCCTGGCGTGACACCCATGTCCAGGTCAGCGGCCCGGTGCTGGCCTGTCTACAGGAGTCGTTCGCCGAAGACTGGTACTGGGCCACCCGTGCCTTGCCGCCGCTGATCCTGCCGGATGCCTATCCGGAGAACGGCGTGTTGTGCCAGGCCCTCGCCACTGGCCCGGCCGACCCCCAGGAAACCTGCCAACTGTTCTTCGTCGAAGCCATCCACTCGGCGACCCGGCGCATCTGGATCACCAGCCCCTATTTCATTCCCGACGAGGCAGTGTTCGCAGCCCTGCGCCTGGCGGTGCTGCGTGGCGTCGATGTGCGAATCCTGATCCCGTCGAGGCCAGACCACCGCATCGTCTATGCCGCGTCCAGTCTGTTCGCCTTCGAGGCGGTGCGGGCAGGTGTGCGGATGTTCCGTTATCAGCCAGGGTTCCTGCACCAGAAGGTGGTGCTGGTGGACGACGATGTCAGCGCCATCGGCAGTGCCAACCTCGACAACCGCTCGTTCCGTTTGAATTTCGAGATCACCTTGCTGACCATCGACCGCGCCTTTGCCGATCAGGTCGAGGCCATGCTGCTGTGCGACTTCGAGCAGTCGCGGGAGATAACCGCCGAAGACAGCCGCGACACTCATCGGCTGCAGCAGCTGGGAATGCGCATCGCGCGCCTGATTTCACCGATTCTGTAGCCAGAAAAGAAGCGGGGCCGCAAAGGCGGCCCCGTCTTGATCAACGATAGAGATCTTCTCGCGTCCACGGCAGGTCGTGGTGGCCATCCGCATACGGCTTCACTGCAAGAATCTGGTGCAGGTTGATCCAGCCCTTGGTGAAGGCATAGGCGCATCCGGCCAGGTACAGGCGCCAGATCCGCAGCGTCTTCTCCGGCACCAGCGCCGCAGCGCGATGCAGCTGGTTCTCGAGGTTCTCACTCCAGTGATTGAGGGTCTTGGCGTAGTGCAGGCGCAGGCTTTCCACGTCCACCACTTCCAGCCCTGCCTCACAGATACGCGCGGTAATCATCGAGATGTGCGGCAGCTCGCCGTGCGGGAATACATAACGATCGATGAAATCCCCAGCACCTCGCCCAACCGGCCGACCATCCACATGCTTGGCGGTGATGCCATGGTTCATCACCAAGCCGCCTTCACGTACGGCGCCGAACAGTCGCTGGCAGTACAGTTCGAGGTTGGCATGGCCGACGTGTTCGAACATGCCGACGCTGACCGCCTTGTCGAAACGGCCATCCTGGGGCAGGTCGCGGTAGTCGAGGATCTGCAGGTCGACCTTGTCGGCCAGTCCTTCATCCTTGACCCGCTGGCGCCCCAGCGTCAGTTGCTCCTTGCTCAGGGTGATGCCGAACACCTTGGCGCCATATTCGCGTGCGGCAAAACGCGCCAGGCCGCCCCAACCGCAGCCGACATCCAGCAAGTAATCGCCGGCCTGCAGCCGCAGCTTGCGACACAGATGGTCGAACTTGTCTTGCTGGGCCTGGGCGAGGGTGTTGTCCGGCTCCTTGAAGTAGGCGCAGGAATAAGCCATGTCCGGATCGAGCCACAGTTGGTAGAACTCGTTGGACAGGTCGTAATGGTAGGAAATGGCTTCGGCGTCGGTTTTCTTGTCGTGCGAGGTGCGCACCGGGACTACATCTTCATCGTCTTTGAGCAAAGCCTCGCTGAGCTCGTCGCAAACGCGGATGACTTCGCCAATGTTCCCTTCGAGTTCAAGCTTGCCCTCGACAAAGGCTGTGCCCAGTTCATCCATGCTCGGGTGCGTCAGCTGACTGATCAGTTGAGGCTCCTTGACCAGGATGGTGACCTGCGGGCTAGGCCCTAGATCGAACTGGTTGCCGTCCCACAGCTTTAGACGTAAAGGCAAGTGCAGGCTCTGCAACGCAGGTGGAAGTTGCGCAAGCATGAAAGACCCCCTTTCAATTACGGACGCCGTACAAGGATTCGAGCGTCACCGGATCAGGGTAGTTCATTCGTCGGAAGTTTCCTTTTATAGCGACCATAGTCCAATGCTAACGGCCATACCGCGACCAACAGATTGTATACAATCATCCATTCAGCGACTAACCTTGTGGCCCTCTCGCGCATCTTCTTCCCTGGAGTGAATCCCATGAAATCCTATGATGTGGTGATCATCGGTGGCGGCCCTGGCGGCTACAACGCGGCCATCCGTGCCGGTCAGCTGGGCCTGAGCGTGGCCTGCGTCGAAGGACGTTCGACCCTCGGCGGCACCTGCCTGAACGTCGGCTGCATGCCCTCCAAGGCGCTGCTGCATGCCTCCGAATTGTACGAAGCCGCCAGCGGCAGCGAGTTCGCGCACCTGGGCATCGAGGTCAAGCCGACCCTGAACCTGGCGCAGATGATGAAACAGAAAGATGAAAGCGTGAGCGGCCTGACCAAGGGTATCGAGTATCTGTTCCGCAAGAACAAGGTCGACTGGGTCAAGGGCTGGGGCCGCCTCGACGGCGTCGGCAAGGTCATCGTCAAGGCCGAGGATGGCAGCGAAACCACGCTTCAGGCCAAAGATGTCGTGATCGCCACCGGCTCCGAGCCAACCCCTCTGCCGGGGGTGAATATCGACAACCAACGCATCATCGACTCCACCGGCGCCTTGTCGCTGCCCCAGGTTCCCAAGCACCTGGTGGTCATCGGCGCGGGCGTGATCGGCCTTGAACTGGGCTCGGTCTGGCGTCGCCTGGGGGCCGAAGTGACCGTGATCGAATACCTCGACCGCATCTGCCCCGGCACCGACGAGGAAACCGCCAGGACCCTGCAAAAAGCCCTGGCCAAGCAGGGCATGAGCTTCAAGCTCGGCAGCAAGGTGACCCAGGCCACGCCTTCGGCGAGCAGCGTCAGTCTGACGCTTGAACCTGCCGCTGGCGGCGATGCGCAAACCCTGGAGGCCGACTATGTACTGGTGGCCATCGGTCGCCGCCCGTACACCCAAGGCCTGAACCTGGAAAGCGTCGGCCTGCAGACCGACAAACGCGGCATGCTCGCCAATGACCACCACCGCTCCCAGGTCCCCGGCATCTGGGTGATCGGCGACGTCACCTCTGGGCCGATGCTCGCGCACAAGGCCGAAGACGAAGCGGTGTCGTGCATCGAGCGCATTGCCGGCAAGGCGCATGAGGTCAACTACAACCTGATCCCCGGCGTTATCTACACACGACCGGAACTGGCGAGCGTCGGCAAGACCGAAGAACAGCTCAAGGCCGAGGGCCGTGCCTACAAGGTCGGCAAGTTCCCCTTCACCGCCAACAGCCGCGCCAAGATCAACCATGAGACCGAAGGCTTCGCCAAGGTGCTGGCCGATGCCGAGACCGACGAGGTGCTGGGTGTGCATCTGGTCGGGCCGAGCGTCAGCGAGATGATTGGCGAGTTCTGCGTGGCCATGGAGTTCAGCGCTTCGGCCGAGGATATCGCCCTGACTTGCCACCCGCATCCGACCCGCTCCGAAGCCTTGCGCCAGGCAGCGATGAACGTGGAAGGGATGGCGATGCAGATCTGAGCACAAGGCCGCTCCTGCAGCGACCACGAAGCCTGCAGGAGCGCCCGCCCGAGCCCCTACCCCACCGCCCAGTTCTTATCCACAGCCCGCCCGAAACGCCTCGCCAGGAAAGGCGTAAGGTCCAGCGGCAGTGGCTCGCTGTGGATAACCTTGTCCAGCAGCACGCCGGTAATGGCCGAGGTGAGAATCCCGGTGCGGAAGTGTCCACAGGCGTTGAAGTAGCCGGGCACGTCATCCACAGGACCGAGAATCGGCAGTTCATCAGGCGACCCGGGCCGCAATCCTGCCCAGGTGCGCTTCAGGCTCACCTGCGCCAGTTCCGGCACACAACGCACTGCCCCCTGCACCAACCCGGCAATTTCGGGGAAGGTAGTGCTGACATCGAAGCCCTTGTCTTCCGTAGTGCTGCCAATCAGGACCTCGCCATTATCCTTTTGAGCCATGTAGCAATCACTGGTGGTCAGGCAGCCATCGAGCAGCTTGGGCAGACGTTCGGTGAGAACGATCTGGCCTTTCACCGGCTTGACCGGGATCGAAGTGCCGGTGGCCCACTCACTGAGCTCGCCCGCCCAGGCCCCCGCAGCATTGAGCAAGGTGTGGCAATGGAAACCCCCCGCCTCGGCAGTACGCACACCCTTGATCTGCGAGTTCCCATGCAGCACATCGGTGATGTTTGTGTTCAGGTACAGATCGACGCCGTTCTGCCGCGCGGCTTCCAGGTAGGCATCGCCCAGACGGAACGGGCTGACCTGGTGATCGCAGAGGAACTCCAGCGCCCCCTTGGCCTGCAGGTTCACCGCCGGCTCCCTCTCGCGCAGTGCCTGGCGATCCAGCCAGCGCACCTGGTCCGCCAGGTGCGGGATCTGCGCGACGATGTGCTCGGCGTACAGTTGGTCCTCATCGTCCTGGATGATGTACTTCAATCCGGTGCGCTCGAACTTGAAGTCCATGCCATGGCGCTCGATCAGCTCCTGGTGCAGCTGTGGATAAAGTGCGTTGGATTGCAGTGCCAGGTCGAAAAAGCACTGCGGCAGGATATGCGGCGTGCTCGCATCCACTGCCACTGCTGCGCCATGGGCCTCGCGTTTGCTGCGCGAGGACATCATGCGAAAGAAGATCACTCCGCACCCAAGGCCCACGGACTCGCCGATGGCCCACAGGCCGCCCGCCGATGCACGTGTCGCATTACCTGGACGCTTGCTGTCGATCAGGGCGATTTTCAGCCCCTTGCGCTTGGACAACTGATAGGCACACGAAGCGCCGATCACCCCGCCACCGGCGATGACGATGTCATAGGTCTTGTTCATGCTCAGGCCTCCGTGGCCAGGTGCTGGAATGCGGAAAATGGGATGGGATCGATCGGGAAACGCGGTCGCAGCCAGCCGACATCCGCCCGCCCGGTACTGGCGCGCAGGCGATCGCTGCAGTAGCCCACACACATGCGCCCCTGGCAGTCGCCCATGCTCACCCGGGTGCGCATCTTCAGGCTGGCCATGTCCTGCACGCCTTGCTCGAGCGCCAGGTCGATATCGCTGCGGGTGACGTGCTCGCAGCGGCAGATCACCGTGTCGGCCTGCGGCAGCTCGATCTGCGCTGCGCCACGTTGGGTATAGCGCTCGACACCCGCTCTGAAGCGCGTGATCGCAGCCAGCTTGCCCAGGTATCGCTCGCGCCGCTCGATGGCCTGGTTAGCGTCGAGCACTCCACGCTGCTGCAGGATCGACACCGCAGCGATGCGCCCGGTCAGCATCGCTGCCTCGCCACCACGGATACCACCCATGTCGCCGGCCAGGTGGATATGCGCCTGGCTGCTCTGCTGCCAGACATTGCATACCGCGCGCAGGTAGCCGTCGTCGCTGAACCCATGCGTTAGCCCCAACTGCTGGCTGAGCTGGGTGCGCGGGATGAAGCCATAGCCGACTGCCAAGGTGTCCACCGGCTCGCGCCGCACGCGGCTCATGTCGGCTTTCCAATCCTGGCCATAGGGCGCAAGGCTGACTTCGCGCAGTTCACCTTCACCACTGGCGCTGACCAAGCCCCAGCCATAGTGCATCGCAATGCCGTTGAGCTTCATGTACGCCAGCATGCTGAGGCCGTCGAGAAACAGCTGCGGTTTATTCAGCAGCGCCAGGCTTTCCTTGGCGATACGGTTGAAGGCGCAGGCCTCATAGACTCCGGCAACCTTGGCGCCAGCCGCATGCAGTTGGCAGGCCACCAGCGGCAGCAGTGGACCGGTCCCTGCGATCAAAGTGCTGCCCAGTGGCTTGACCGCACCGCTCTTGATCTGCAACTGCAGCCCGCCCAGCAGCATCACGCCAGGCAGCGTCCAGCCGGGGAACGGCACATTGCGCTCATGGCAGCCGGCCGACAGCAGCAGATGGGAATAGTCGATCTCGTGCAGTTGCTCGTCGGCATCGAGCACCATAAGGCGCTCGGTATCACCGCCAACCACACGATGGTTGAGGCGCAGGTCGATGTGCTCGGCGTTGGCGGCGAAATCCTCATGCAATGTCTGTAGCGCCTTGCTGTAGCGCGCCCCCAGGTAACCCAGGTCGACACCGGCGCGCAGCGGCCCGCGATAGACCACGCCACCCGGACGCGACGCTTCATCGAACAGTAGGCAATCGACACCCTGCTCGGCCAGTTCGATGGCCGCCGCCATGCCGGCCGAGCCACCGCCGACGATCACTGGGCGCAAGCTCATGACTGCGCCCCCTCGACAACGCGGTTGACCTCGGTCTCTACCCGCATTCCATGGCGGACTACCGTCTGACAGGCACGGCGCTTGGGCCGTCCGTCGATCGCCACCAGACAGCAATGGCACACGCCCATGCCGCAGAAGGCGCCAGCTGGCTGGCCATGATCGTTCTGCGCCAGACGGCGCAGGCCAACGGCGTTGAGTACGCTGAGTACCGTCTCGCCTTCGGCGGCCTGCACCGCCTGGCCATTGAGTTGAAGGGTGATTTCAGCCGCCTCGAGCGGCTGTATGTCGAGCACGCGTTCCAGTGTTTGCATGAGCTTCGTCCTTGTTGAAAAAACAACCGACGATACGACAAAGCTCTGTAGGGAAACATTGACACAATCCGTAGGAAATGAAGGATTTATCCTAAGAATTTGTGAGCCTATTTCTCGCGGCGACTTGGTACAAAACCTGGCGGGCCGAATCGGCGACCATCACCACAACTCCCGACAGCATCAGCACATCCTTGAGCACCAGGCGCCCGCCCCCCGACAGGTAGGGAAACCCGAACCGCGCATCGCCCAGGTTCGCCACCCAGGCCTCGGGCGTGGTCACCAGGAACGACAAGGTCACCACGGGTGTCAGGCAGGTCAGGACCGAGCCCAGCACCAACAGGCCGATGGTGATCTCTACCACACCCAGCCCGGTGGAGAATGCGTACGGATGGTTGGCCGCCTGCCTGGCGCGCTGCAGCATGGATCTTCGCTGCCAGTTCAGCGGGCGCTGGGCGGTCAACCACGAACCGGACGCCCCGGTACCGCGCGCTATCACATCGTGCTGGCCGGCCACTGCCATGTGCGCCTGCCCAACCGGCAGGCCATCGTGAGGAGCACCTCGCCCCTGAACAGCCGTGCCTCAGGAAAAATCCGCAGGATGTTGTGCCCAGAATTCGTTTGAGATGAAACGCCACTTTGCCCATGGTGGCGGATCGGATCGCCATTGCCTGAAGGGAGCTTCACGGCAAGACCTCGATTAATGGCATCGCCCCGTGCAGGTAGGTCCTCGAGCGGTTGCCGCTCGAAGGACGTTGCCGGTTCCTTCCAATAATAAGAGACGTCTGGACATGCAAGAAAACGGATTGAAGCAAAGCCTCAAGCAGCGGCATATCACCATGATCGCGCTTGGCGGTGTGATCGGCGCCGGGTTGTTCGTCGGCTCCGGCAGCCTGATCGCCTCGGCCGGCCCGGCCGCGATCCTGTCTTACGTGATCGGCGGCATCATCGTCACTCTGGTGATGTTCATGCTCGGCGAGATGGCCTCGCGCAATCCTGATGCCGGCTCCTTCTCGACCTACGCCAACACCTACCTCGGCAACTGGGCCGGGTTCACCGTGGGCTGGTTGTACTGGCTCAAGTCGATGATGACCATCACCCTCGAAGCGGTGCTGCTGGGCGCGATCCTCAACGATTTCATGCCCTGGCTGCCGATCTGGGTCGGCGCCTTCATCATGCTGGTGACGCTGATCGCCAGCAACGCCTACTCGGTGCGTTCGTTCGCCGAAGTGGAGTACTGGCTGGCGGCGCTGAAGGTGGTCACCATCCTTATCTTCATGCTGCTCGGCGCCTCCATCCTGCTGGGCTGGCAGGAAAACATCCCCGCCCCTGGCCTGGTCAATCTCACCGACCATGGCGGCTTCATGCCCAATGGCCTGTCGCCAGTGATGGCTGGTGTGATCGTGGCGATCTTCTCGCTGGGCGGCAGTGAAATCGCCGCTGTGGCAGCCGGCGAATCGGAGAACCCGCGCCGCAACGTGATCCGGGCGATCAAGAGCGTGATCGTGCGCGTCATGCTCTTCTACGTCGGCTCAGTGTCGATTCTCGTCCTGTGCCTGCCCTGGACCGACAAGGCCAACCTCGCATCGCCCTATGTCGCACTGTTCACCCTCGCCGGTTTCAAAGGTGCAGCCGTGGCCATGAAACTGGTGCTGTTCGTGTCGTTCATGTCGGTGATGAACTCGTTCATGTTCTCTAACTCGCGCATGATGTTCTCGCTCAGCCAACGCGGACACGCCCCAGCGCTGTTCTCCCGGACCAACGCCAAGGGCGTGCCGATCAATGCACTGGCGCTGGCGTTTTGCATTTGCGTGACGATTCTGGCGGTGCACTTCATCAGCGGCGGTGACCTCTTCCTGACCCTGGCCAGGAGCACCGGTGCGTTCATCATCTTCGTCTGGATCTTCATCATTTTCGCCCACGTCGGTATGCGTCTGAAAACTCGGCATGAAGCAGTGGACCCAACGTCATTCAGGGCTTGGGGATTCCCGCTGACCAACGTTATTGCGCTGCTGGCGCTGGTATCGGTGCTGGCAACCCAAGCGATCGATCCGGCGACACGTTTTCAGTTCTGGCTGGTAGCGGTGACCTTGCTGGTGATCGTGGCGGCGTACTTCATGGTGCGCAGGCGTCGGGGTGGCGATGTTCGGGAGCTGGCGCGGACTTGATATAAATCGAGCACTTAAATCTCAAATAAAAACATAGGAGGCAATTACCCATGCCTCCTATGTTTTTAAGTTAAAACTCGCGCAAACGTCAAAAGGTATTACTTCTTCTTACCACTAAGCTCGGACTCCAACAAAAAAGTCCAATCCTTCAGGCTTCGGATTGCCAAGTAAAGAAAATATTTTTTCTGCTTGTTCATCAGACAGAGGAAGCTCACCGTCCGACTCAGCCTCAAGAGACTGCCAATTCAAGAGCTTCATAACATCTTTTTCATTCAGAGATGGAATGCGCAAGCGGAACTTTAATGAATCATAAAGACTATCGTCTTTCAGAAAACCTGTCAAAGAAATATACATTATAACGACTCCTCACTTTGGGGTAGTTCGACCAGGAACAGCGGGTCTTGTTTGATTACCAGATACAGAGTCAAACTCTCCTAAATGCTTACCTTGTTTATTATATAACTCAACTCTTCCGACCGGGATGATCACGCAACGCATTGCTGCTGATACGCCATCGCGCGTCACGAGCGCGATCGCGGTGTGTCCCATTTCCGCCGCTGGCAATCGCTTGAGTCCGGACGCTCTAGCTTTCTTTGCAAGCACGATAGAAGACGACGATGCGCTTCGGCGCTTGTTCAAATTCGTCACTGGAGGTCTTTCCGATGGTTGGGCTAATCGCAAGGTCCGACAAAGTCGCGACACGGTCGCACCTGCTTGCCGGGCGCGATACCTCGAAATGCTGATCACGGCGAACTTCGTCGATGACGTTCGGGGCCTTGAAACACCCTATTTGGTCATCATCGGTGATAAGGATCCCGGACTGGATTCGGAGGCAATGACGCGTACTTTTCTCGCATGGCATCCGAACGCAGAGCTGCACGTGATTCCTAACTGCGGTCATTATCCGATGCAGGAGTGCCCGCCACATTTCGCAAGCATTATCGAGGCGTTCTTGAAACGCAGCGCCATTTGACCTGAATGACTGGAGGAAGGCTGCAAGCGGACATATTCGGGTGAGGCCGGATTGTCCGCAATGGGCCCAGGCTTTGTGAAAACGCAGTAATCACATCGAACGGATTACCTGTGGAATCAGCAGGCAAGAGCGTGGATAGACATTGGTAGTGCTATATGGGCCGTGTCAGCGGCCCATATAGCTTCGCAAAACCTGAATTTAGAGAATTAAAACTGTCGCTGACAGGCCACGTGTTTCAGGGCCTGCAGCGCTTTTTGGGAGAAAGCGCAAAACTGTCGCAACCACCCCAAACAGCTAGTCGGACTGATGCCACAGAGAATTAAAACTGTCGCCGCCAGCATCGACGCGGCCTGGAGGCCTATCGACGCAGCGCGCTCCCGCCTTGGTCGGTCAGTCCTATTCCGCTGGATGAATCCAGCATCCCGGACTTTCACTGTCAAAGAACTCGACTTTTACAGGACCAAGATCATCCTGGATATGTTTACTGTCGAGCAACATGTGCGTGGCAAATGGGCCTGCCGTCAGTGCGAAACACTGATCCAGGCGCCGGTGCCGGCGCAGGTTATCGACAAAGGTATCCCGACCGCAGGCCTGCTGGCCCACGTCATGGTGGCCAAGTTTGCCGATCACTTGCCGCTGTACCGGCAGGAGAAAATCTTTGGTCGCGCCGGGCCGGCCATCGCTCGCTCGACCTTGGCCCAGTGGGTCGGACAAACCGGTGTGCGGCTCCAGCCGCTGGTCGATGCACTGCGTGAAGCCGTGCTGAACCAAGGCGTGATTCACGCTGATGAAACACCGGTGCAAATGCTTACGCCGGGCGAGAAGAAAACCCATCGAGCCTATGTCTGGGCCCACAGCACGACGCCGTTTTCGGCGCTCAAAGCTGTGGTTTACGATTTCAGCCCAAGCCGTGCCGGCGAACATGCGCGCAACTTCCTGGACACCCGGAACGGCAAGTTGGTCTGCGATGGGGGGTGAGCGTCCATCAAAAAATGCATTGAAATTCTTCAGCCTGGGAAAGCCCTGAACATTCTCTTGGTAGCTAAAGGTCGCCCGTGGCTGGCCATGAATGCCGAGCACCAATCCATTTGTGCACGAGGTTAGTATTGAGGCTGTAACCCAAGGCGATGTTGGCGATGGAGGCATCGGGCCCGGAACACTCCTGAATGACTTGGGCTTTGAAGGATTTGCTGTAGGTGCGGCGCTGAGGGTGCATGGAAAATCCGCTTGATAGGCCAGAAATGGTGTCCACTTAAATTAGGTGGACACCATGGCCTTCGGCGGTTACGTCAGGAAGGTGTGTTGGCCGGACGCATACATTCGCTCCTGCTGGTCTGCGTCAAGTCGTGCGCCACAAGCTACCCCTCGTGATGCTCGGCGGAAGGTAGAGGGCGAAATTCGACGGATCTTGCACACTTGGCCGCCCGGAAGAAAGCCCGCCTCTCGTCTACCTCCCACAGCCGATAGAAGCAATCGCCCAAGGTTGCAGAGGATGGCGATAAGCCATTTTTTTTGACGCTCAACCACAAACGTACAAGCGATGCAGAAAACGCTTCGGTAACGTCTAGACAAGATCTTTTCTGAGGCGAAAGGTTTCAGTCGCACGCAACCAAGCCCGCCTCGAAGAAAGGATGCCAAGGACGTTTTCCTGCGCATTAACTGCATGAGGCTACCAATGCATCGCAAAAGAGCTGCCATCATAGGGTCGGGGAGTATCGGGATAGACCTGATGTACAAGGCTATCCGCTCCCCTCATCTGGATCTGTCAGTCGTGGTCGGTCGTAATAAAGACAGCAGTGGCTTGGCCAGGGCCAAAGAGGCGGGTATCGAGACTTCTGACGAAGGAATCGATTACCTCGCACGCCATATTAATGAATTCGACATTGTCTTCGACGCTACCTCTGCGAAAGGACACCTAGCCAACAATGAGGTGTTCAAAAAGGCGGACTTGCTTGCCATCGACATGACACCCGCGAAGATCGGTCAATTGTGTGTGCCATCAATAAACCTGAATCAGATGACCTCCGCAAGCAATGTGAACCTCGTGACATGCGGTGGGCAAGCGAGCATTCCGCTGGCCTACGCCCTGTCACGCGCCTTCACATCGCTGGATTACATAGAAGTGGCATCCACAATTGCTGCAAACAGCGCAGGCATGGCGACCCGCGAAAACATCAACGAGTACATGGTCACAACAGAACATGCTCTAGCGAAATTCACGGGAGCTCGCCAAGTCAAAGCGATCCTGAATATCAACCCCGCCAAACCAGGCATTACCATGCAAACCACGGTTTTCGCCAAGGGTGAATACGGCGACCTGCAAGCCGTGCGCGATAGTGTTAACGAGATGGTTGAGCGCGTCCGCACTTACGTGCCTGGTTACGAGTTGGTGCTAGAACCGGTTCAGACTAAAGGCTGCCTTGCATTGAGCGTGACCGTGCAAGGCAGTGGGGACTACCTCCCACCGTATGCCGGTAATTTGGACATTATCAATTGCGCGGCCATCGCTGTGGCAGAGCATCGCGTAATTAATCCGCAGAGGAGTGTGGCATGATTCTCATCAGTGACGCCACCCTTCGTGACGGAAACCATAGCGTTCGCCATCAGCTTAGCGAAGAGCAGATTGCCCGCTATGCCGCAGACGCGGACGCAGCCGGCATTGACATCATTGAGGTTGGCCACGGTAATGGTCTGGGCGGATCGTCCGCACTTCTCGGGCATAGCAAGGTTAGCGATGCACAGGTGCTGGAGATCGCGCGCGCATCGGTGAAGCAAGCGCAATTGGGTGTGCACTTCATCCCTGGGTTCGGCAAAGCAACCGACCTGCGTGAGGCGATTAGTAAAGGTGTAGACGTATTCCGCATCGCCTGTCACTGCACTGAGGCGAATATCACCGCTCCCTACATCGAGATGGTGAAAAATAACGACCGGACCGCTTACGGCGTTCTAATGATGTCACACATGGCCAGTTACCAAGACCTGACTGCTCAGGTCCGACTGCTCGACAGCTACGGTGCCGACGCCATCATTCTTATGGATAGTGCAGGCTATATGACGCCTGACGAGGTTCGTCGAAAGATTGATGCAATGCTACAGGTAACATCGCTCCCGTTAGGCTTTCACGCCCATAACAACCTGAGCCTTGCAGTCGCAAACTCGCTGGCAGCCGTGGAAGAAGGCGTGTCGATTATCGACGCCTGTATTAAAGGATTCGGTGCCGGGGCAGGCAACACACAGCTTGAACCGCTGATTGCGGTGTTGGCACGGTACGGTATGCAGACCCGCTGCACGTTTGAAAATGCAGCACGATTGTCTGCGCTAGCCGACGCTTACCTGGATTGCACTACACCACATATACCCAGCGCCAATATCGCGAGTGGACTGCATGGTTTGTTCTCCGGTTTCGTACCTCACGTACGACGCGCTGCAGCACAGTTCAATGTAAATGAATTCGAACTCTACGAGCAGCTGAGCCTAAGAGAATTGGTCGCTGGCCAAGAGGATATTATCGTCGAAGTTGCTGCCGGTATGGCGAAGACTGTTAACGCTTAATTAAAAACGGACATTGTGTAAATGACTGCATTATTGTCGCAGGGCCCACGCACGCCCCTGATTCATGAGATGGTCGAACAGTGGGCCGTCAAATCACCTTCTGCTATCGCAGTTCGCTGCGCAGATCAGGCACTCAGCTATGCTCAGCTCAACGAGGAATCAGCCCGACTAGCTGCTTACCTCAATGCCAACGGCATCGGTCGCGGCGACCTAGTGGGTATTTGCTTCCAACCGTCGATTGCCACTGTAGTTTGCCTGCTGGGCATTCTGAAATCAGGTGCCGCATACGTGCCGCTGGATAAAGCCAATCCTCCGGCTCGCCTGGCGTTGATGCTGAGCCAGTTGGTAAACCTCAAACTGGTCTTCGCATCAACTGAAACAGAAGCGCAGCTGCAGGGAACTGACGTAAATGTCATGGAGATCGGAGGGCTGCGCGAGCGCTTAAAAAGCGTAGACCTGGTTCCGTTCAACCATCAGGCGAAAGCAAACGACCTCTGTTACACCGTCTTCACCTCAGGCACGACCGGTACGCCCAAGGCTGTCGCTATCACTCACGGTAGCTGGGCCAATCTCGCGCAATGGCTGGTCAGTGAATATGGTCTCGGGCCTGACTCAAACAACCTGCTGGTGTCGGCATTCGGTTTCGATATTTCTCAGCGCAGCCTAGTCACTCCACTCTATAGCGGCGCCACGTTGTCGATTCTTCCTGGATCCATTTTCGATCCTTACGAAGCCGCTGCCACAATTGCCGAACACCAGATCCAGACGTTGCATCTGGCTCCCAGCTCGCTTTACCTCATCCTCGCCGCAGGGGGGACCAGCATACAGCTCGACAGCCTGCGCTACCTTTTCATTGGCGGTGAAGCCTTATCAACACGGCGGATCATGGCCTGGGCGCAGAACGAAGGACGCAAGTGCAACTTCATTCACCAATATGGCGTGGCAGAGTGCACCGATGTCGCTACGTCGTACCGGATGAATGATTTCGATAGCTATCTGGAACATGGCATTCCCATGGGCGAGCCCGTGGGTAACTGCTGCGTCGAAATCCTGGACGATCACGGGCATCCCGTTGCGCCAGGTGAGACCGGTCAAATCGTCATCGGTGGTAGCGGCGTTGGTCCAGGATACCTGAACAACCCCGGGTTGCAGGCCGAGCGATTCAAACCCGTCACCATCGATGGCCAGCTCCAACCGGCCTATTTCACCGGCGATTACGCTCGCCGCCTAGAGGACGGACGGGTGGTCTGCATCGGCAGGAAAGACAGTCAGGTGAAAGTGCGCGGCATGCTGGTCAACTTGGCGGATGTCGAAAATGGCCTTCGCTCGGTGCTGGCGCCTTCCGACGAAGTCATCGTCCTGGCCGTGACCGACCAAGCCGCCAATGATGCCGTGCTGACTGCATTCGTGGCGACCGAGAGCCAACAACCCAACTCCCGGGAGATGGGCCTGGCCCTTAACCAAGTGCTGCCCCGGTATATGCATCCACAAAAGTATGTCCACGTACGGGATTTTCCGCTGACGCAAAATGGAAAAGTAGACCGTACCGCTCTATTGGCATCGATTGAACAACGCGCCTGACCATCCCAACCATCGCTTAATTAGCAAGGAGAGCATAATGAGCTCAGCAAACAATGCCATAGAGGCAACCACTGGCCTGCCGGCCAATGCTGTAATCACCGACGATATCAAATCGGATATCGAAAAATTTGAGCGCGACGGATTTATCGGCCCAATCAAATTGTACGAGCCGGAAGAAGCTGCAGAGATCCTGCGTTCGCTTCGCGCCAACAACCAGAACCGCTCGCACATTCTGTACGACAACAATATGAACTATGACCGCCACTTCGACATCCCCGAACTGAGCAGCCATATTATGCACCCGACCATCATTAAATACCTGAAAGGCATTCTTGGTCCAGACTTGCTGTGCTGGCGTTCAGAGTGGTTCTCGAAATTCCCCGGAGGTCGTGCGACCGAATGGCATCAGGTTCGTGACTACAGCTATACCGATGGCAATCCGCTGATCGTACCAAGCCAAAGCGACTGGAACGCCTACATCGACCTCACCGTTTGGACGGCGTTCACGCCAGCCACTATCAAAACTGCCTGCATGCGATTCCTTCCTGGCTCGCACAAGAAGTTTTATTACGACGAGAAGAAGAGCGTCGCTACGGGTCGTAACGGCGAGTACAAGCACGACGCAACCAATACCGGTTTCTTTGGCTATGACTTCTCCGAGTTCAAGGTCGACCCGGATTGGGATCCAGAGAGCGCCAATCCAGTTGAGATGGAACTCAAGCCAGGCGAATGTGTGATCTTTACCGCATCCTGTGCACATGCCTCGCACCCCAACACCACTGAGCGGGAAACCCGACTGGCCATTACCAGCCGTTATGTACCGACTCATGTACGAGTCTACCCAAATCTGAACTCATATAACGCCCATGGCGAGACGTTCGACCTGCAAAACTATGCCGCAGTGCTAGTTTCCGGGGAAGACACATTTGGCCACAACAAGCTACGCGACAAAAACAACCGAGAACAAGCATTCGCTTTTAACAAGTCCGTCAAGGAGCTTGCATAATGAACGCCATTCACCGCCTTTGTGCAGAAGTTCTGAACTACCCGGAACTTACAGCTGACCAGGACTTTTTCGATGTAGGTGGTCATTCCATGATGATGGCCGAGATCCAAGAGCGCCTGCACCGCGAACACAACCTAAATATTAGCATGGAGGCCCTGTTCAGAAACGCGAATGTCTCTGCTTTGAATAATCTGGCAAGTGCGTCCAAAGCCGAAGTTGTAAATTAAAGAAAAGCGGCCGGCCCGCCCGGCCACTTTCCTGTACTAGGAGATATTGAAATGGTCACCTTCGCCGTTCTGAACAACGAGGACACTCAGGCGCCTGAGAACTTGAGTCAGAAGCGCAACAGGTTATATGCGCAGTTTGTCAGTCGTGCGACACAATCGCAGATCATCGCCGCTGACATGGCTGCATTGTCGCTACAACTCAACCATTTGGTTGAAAATGGCCACGTGTATTTTACTCAGACAGAAAATGGTGTCTTCGAAGCATTTTATGGCCCCTCGTGCGAAGCAAGTGTCTGTGTTTCGAACGCTATTCCCTACTGGCCCGACAACCTTACAACGAGGATCAAGAAAACCGCTCGACAGTCCAGTGGCGCCCTGTGCACACTGCAAGTAGACAATCGCAGTGACACACTCGACGTATTCGTCACCGACTGGTCTTCCTGCACGGCGGCCTGTGCCGTCGCCATCCACAAGTACCACCCGTTTGCACGTAATCTTGAGCAGACGGCAAACACAGAAAACTACTTCACCGGTCACTATGTACGTCATCCGCTCACCGGAGACCTCATGTCTGTGTGGGTAGCCGACTGGGTCAAACCTGACTTTGGCACCGGTGCCGTTCTTGTCAATCCAGCGCATAACTTGACCGACCTGGAGTTTGCTCGCCGAGTGGGATTACCTATCCGATTCGCACTTAATCTAGATCCCGCTGCCGACGAAAACGCATTGCCCCAGGCGCCGTTGCTCAAGACAGGTTACGCCGTCCGCTCGGGATTCCTGGACGGCAAGCAAGCCCAAGTGGTTCACAACGAAACGGTAAACGTATTGCTCCGCAAAGGCGTGGCTCGGCTTCACGAAGACAAGCGTATCCCAGGCGAAGTTATAGCCCGTATCAATATCAGCGAAACCCAAGGCGCCGGCGGACCACAACTGTACTGGAACAAGCGACAAGGCACGCTGTCGCTGGACGCACAAAAAGGCGTTGCAGTTAACGTCGAGTTTCTGCCGTGCTTCTCAGCGGCAGTGACTACCGTGCAGGAGAAACCACGACACCTGCAGGTAAATGCCGCGGAATACAAGAAGCGCATTGGCGTACTGGGCGCACTGATCTACGACCTGGGCGGCAAAGAAGCTTTCACCCCCCTGACACTGCTCGAATCGGTCGAGTATTCCGGCACACAACAAGACTCCGAGGCACTCGAACTGGCTCTACTGGTTGGCGAGGCGCCTGAAAAAGTGCTGGTAATCAGGAAAGCACTCATAGATCAGGTCGCAAGCTTCCTGCGATCTACTCGGCAACTCTGCACCCGCCTTGACCAAGGTGGCGCAGTACCGCCAGCGACGATCCTGGATTATTTGCACCGCGGCGACCCGGTCAGCGCTTTCAAAGGCTTGCACCAGTGGCAGAAGTCAGTGGCTTCAAATGATGAGTCCGTTTGCGCCAACAACTACCCAAAACTTTTGGCAATGCTCGGCGTTGCGCACTAATAAAAGGTAAAAACCATGGAAATCTTCTTGTACGCGTTCAGTGTGATGTACAGCCCGGGGCCAGTAAATGTCATGGGGTTGAATGCCGGCCTGACCGGGCAGTTCCGTAAAACCGTGAGTTTTTTTATCGGTGTTGGCTGCGCCATGTTCGTGTTGTTCATTCTGTTCGGTTATACCGGAGAGGCCATCATTTCCAAAGAAGTGCTGCCGTATGTCGCAGTCGTGGGCGGCCTGTACACTGCGTACTTGGCATACAAGGTCTACACCTCCAAGGTGAAGCTCTCGGAGTCCAGCGCAGAACAACCCGATCAGCAAGCAAAACCGCTGTCCTTCTGGAATGGGTTTCTGATCCAAGCCCTTAATCCTAAGGGGATGATGGTCGTTTTACCCATCACTACTGTCATGTTCCCAGCCGCGCACATCACCGGAGCCAGCATTGCTGCGGTTTCGGCATTGATCGCCCTAGGTGGCGCTGGTGCACCAAGCGTGTATTCGTTCTTGGGCGCAGTGCTCGGAAGGCGAATCACCAAGGACTCGTACTTTGAGCTGTTCAACCGCCTGATGGGCGTCGCGTTGGCCGTATGCGCAGCGTTCATGTTCTATGACTTCTACATCCACATGCAGACAGGGAACGTGTATGCAGGGTAAACCACCAGTGGGCGCGATCAATTGGGATGAGGTGTCGACACAACGCGTCACCGAAGGAATCGATAGACAAATTGTCTGGGGCGACAACGTCATGATGGTGCGCTTGACCATGGCCAAGGGCGCAAGTGTCCAGGCTCATGCTCATCCCAACGAACAGATGACTTACATAATCAAAGGTAAAATCACGTTCACCTATGGCCATCAAATGGAAAACACTGCTGTGTTGTCGGCGGGCGATATCCTTCATCTACCCGCCAATGTCCCTCACACCGCAGTGTGCCTAGAAGACACCATTGACGTGGACGTATTCAGTCCTCCACGACGGGACTGGCTGGAGGCGGGTGGTGATGCCTATTTCTCAGCGCCATTGACGCAGCTGGGAACTGAGGCATCGATATGAGTACCGCGAACACCTGGGTTCAATGTACACCCCAGCCATCGCCGCGCGCCCGGCTCCTGTGCTTCCCCTATGGTGGTGGAGGGGCCTCTTACTTCAGACCTTGGCAAGAATTACTGGGTGAAGAGATCGAAGTGTGCGCCATTCAGTTGCCGGGCCGCGAAGGACGCTATTCGGAGCCCCGGCTGCGGCGGATCGAGCCCTTGCTGCAAATGTTGAACGATGAACTGGCGCCCTTGCTGCAAGGCCCTCCAGTTCACCTCTTCGGCTACAGCCTCGGGGCAGGAGTAGCTCACGCATTCGCCGCGCAGTGCCTACGAGATGATACCCAGGCAAATATCCGCAGCCTCATCGCCTGTGCTTGTTCGGCATCCGTAAATGACCGCCGCAATACCGAGACCTACACGGATGAATCATTCCTGGCATTTATCGACAGCCTAGGCGGCTTGCCCGCCACGGTCATGGCCAACCCAGGGCTGCGCGCTATTGCACTAGGGATTCTACGCGACGATTTCACCCTGGCAGAAAGCATCAACCTGGCAGATGCGGACCCGATCTCAATTCCAGTCATTGCGCTAGGCGGCGACTGCGATCCATCGGTCTCGGTAGTTGGTCTAGAGGCATGGCGCCACAAAACAACAGCATCTTTCGAAAGACAACTGTATTCCGGAGATCATTTTTTCTTCAATCAACATGCGCCGTCAGTACTCGCTCATATCAAAGAATACGTTTTGCGCATTGCCGACTAGGAAAGCAAGGAAATGGACTTCTACGTAATTTTCTCCACGATTTTCGCGGCGACTTCCCTTGTGCTACTCATGCCGGGCCCAACCAATACTCTATTGATGTCCTCCGGCTACTCGGTGGGGGCGATTCGCACCGCACCTTTGCTCCTGGCTGAAGCAGCCGGTTACAGTGTAGCAATTACAATCTGGGGGTTCGTACTGCTGTCAGTAGCAACGCGCATGCCGGGTGTGTTGGTTGCAGTCAAGTTGCTATGTTCCGTCTATCTGGCGTGCCTCGCATTCAAGCTGTGGTCGACCCCTGTGGCATCGGCTACGCACGCGCGCCGCCCCGTAGGTATTAGCGCGCTCTTTCTGGCAACACTCATGAACCCGAAAGCGTTGCTGTTCGCATCGGCCATTTTTCCCAAAGAAGTGTTTTCGACAGCGCATCTCTATGCATACGCGCTTTGTTCCTTCCTTTTGATTCTGGCACCGATCGGGTTCGGCTGGGTGATGTTCGGCAGCATGGTCACGACCGTGAAGTCGCGCACCCTGAACACCTGTATGCCTAAAGTGTTTTCAATGACGCTCGGCGCTTTCGCCACTTACCTGTTGTATTCGACACTGCGCTAGGAATTTGTGTATGAAGACGCTAAAGGTCTATATAAATCACCACGGTGGGCCTGAGGCATTGCGCCTCGGTGACACAGCCATTGACGCGATCACAGGTACCGAGGTCCTGGTGCGCAACCACGCCATCGGCGTTAACTACATCGATACGTACTTCCGCTCAGGCCTTTATCCGCCTCCCGCCCTACCCAGCGGTCTAGGTACGGAGGGGGCCGGTGTCGTCATTGCCGTAGGTGCAGACGTACATGACTTCGTTGTAGGTGATCGCGTTGCCTATGTACAGTCGGCACTGGGTGCATACTCGACTTACCACGTGGTGGACCAGGCAAAGCTGGTACCTCTTCCAGCCGACATTTCGTTCGATATCGCCGCAGGCGGCTTGCTCAAGGGGCTGACAGCGGTTGCGCTGTTGACTCGGGTTGCGGCACCGACGCGCGATGATACCGTCTTGTTCTATGCAGCAGCGGGCGGTGTGGGATCGCTGGCGTGCCAACTTGCGGCTCGTCGGGATATCAAGTTGATCGGAGTAGTCTCCTCAACGGCAAAGGCCGATCTCATCTGCAACCTGGGCGCTGCCCATGCAGTGCTCGCTGACAGCGACTTCACTTCCACGGTGCGCGTGCTGACCCACGGCAAAGGGGCAAATGTTGTCTATGACTCGGTGGGGAGGACGACGTGGTCGAAATCCCTAGCATCCGTATCCCGCCTTGGCCACATTGTCAGTTTTGGCAACGCATCAGGGCCGGTGGAAGGCGTAAATCTTGCGGACTTGGCCAAAGCGGGCTCGGTGACGGTGAGCCGGCCAATACTGTTTGACTATATCGCTGACGCACGCTCACTGCGCAGCCTGGCCGCTGAACTGTTCGACGAAATCCGCCATGGCCTCCAGGTACGCATCGGTGCCTGCTTACCACTCGAACAAGCGGCAGATGCCCATCGACTGCTGGAAAGCCGATCCAGCACCGGGTCGGTCATCTTGCGGCCGTAGACGCTAGGCTTTACTTGAAAGTTTCATACTAGGGACAGTCTGAGACTCTTATACTAGCTCAAGTTTGGATCTGAAAGCATGGACGCGAGCGTCAGACACTTCTGGTTTCGAGAATTGTCCTGTCGATCGTTTGTTTTATTGAATGGTGGACTCATGACAGAACTTCCTTCTTCCATGGACTGGGTGAAGCATGCACCACAGTCCTCCAAAATAGAGCGATTGGAAGCTTATTTCAGTGCCCACGGCTTCGACCCGCATCGTCACGACACCTATGCCATAGGCCGAACGCTTTCAGGCGTGCAAAGCTTCAAATACCGCGGTGCCAACAGAAACAGCCTTCCCGGGGAGACACTCGTCCTGCATCCGGACGAAGAGCATGATGGTCACGCAGGTTCATCTTCCGGTTTTCGGTACAGGATGCTTTACATCACACCAGCGCTGGTTCAGGAGATCCTGAACGGGAAACCTTTACCTTTCTTACAGGGCGGCATTTCACAAGACCCACGGTTGGCGGCAGCCACGGATGCCATCTTGTCGGCCATGGACCACCACTTGGACCCGCTCGAAGAGGACGACTCACTGTTCGGCCTGGTCAGCGTTCTGCAGACAGTCTGCAAATGCCCGGTGCCCAAAATGCTCCACGACTACGGTGCAGCGCGTCGCGCGCGAGAGTTCATGGACGATTGCGTGGAGCAGAGCATTACTCTGGATGACCTTGCCGCCTGCGCAAACAGGGATCGCTGGAGCTTGTCCAAGGACTTCCGAGCCTACTTTGGCACCAGTCCTCACCGTTACCTGACCATGCGGCGCCTGGATCGCGTCAAGACATTCATCCTTGGCGGCATGAATCTCACGGACGCCGCGGTTGCAGCGGGCTTCTTCGATCAGAGTCACATGTCCAAGCATTTCAAGAAGGCGTACGGCATTTCTCCTTCACGCTGGTCCAGGTCCTTGCGCGGATTAAGCTTCTGAATCCACGAGGCTGCTCCTTATTAGAAGTAGCTGGCCTCAGATCAAACTTGTGATGGTGATGCGTGAATCGCCCCTGGTTCACTAGACACTCTCCAAGCTCAGAAAATAGCGTTTCTCATACTCTACTGGCGACAGCTGCATAGCACTGCTGTGTCGACGCTTGGGGTTATAGAACATCTCGATGTAATCGAAAATATCACTTCGGGCTTCGTCACGCGTCGCGTAGATCTTTCGTCGGATTCGCTCCCGCTTCAAAAGCTGGAAAAAGCTCTCGGCTACGGCATTGTCGTGGCAGTTTCCCCTTCGGCTCATGCTACTGATCACATTGTTGGCTTTCAGGAAGCTTTGCCAATCTGAGCTACTGAACTGACTGCCTTGGTCTGAGTGAATCATCACTTGCTGCTGTGGCTTGCGTCGCCACACGGCCATCAGCATGGCGTCGATGGCTAGGTCGCTGCTCATCCTGGGCTTCATTGACCAACCAATGACTTGGCGAGAGAACAGAACCAGCACTACCGCCAGATACAGCCACCCTTCGTAGGTGCGGATGTAGGTGATATCGGTCACCCAGACCTTATTCGGCTCACTGACCTTGAACTGCCTGGCCAGATGGTTGGGCGATGCCGCTTTTGGTTTTCCGCCATAAAACCCAGTACGACGGCGATAGCCCGTTTGCGAACGCAGCCCCTCTGCCTGCATCAAGCGACCGACTCGATTTCGCCCACAGATCTCTCCTAGCTCTCGCAGGTCATCGTGAATCTTGCGATAGCCATACACGCCGCCGCTTTCTAACCAGGCCTGCTTGATCAAGCCAAGCAGGCGCTGATCTTCTTTGGCTCGGGCAGATTGAGGCTCGGCCAGCCAAGCGTAGTAGCCGCTGGGATGCACCTTGAGGGTTTGGCAAAGGCG